>NZ_JBQXEO010000007.1:0-247450 GCF_052601155.1 Micromonospora yongxingensis | reverse complement strand
TTGTGGGGTTCCACCCCCCCCCTTCCCCCCCCACCACCTCCGGACAACAGTGAGGAGATCGACACCGTGAACACCACCGTGGTGCGCGGCGCCGCCCCACCAACCCGCCGGCCGCCGCGCCGGGTCCGCAGGGCGCTCGCCGCGACGGCGGTCGCCGGGCTCGTCGCCGGCCTGGTCGGGGTCGCCGCGCCCGCCTACGCGGCCGACTCGTACACCTTCACCAACACCGTCAACCCGATCCTCGGTGACGGTAGCTACTACTCGGCCGACCCGGCGCCGGTCGTCGTGCCGGCCGGCGCTCCCGGCAACGACACCGGCCGGGACCAGCTCTACATCTACACCGGCCACGACCAGGCCGGACCGTCCACCAACGACTTCATCATGAACGAGTGGGGCGCGTTCCGCACCGCAGACGTCCAGGCCGGCCAGTGGACCCACTATCCGTCGCTGATGCGCCCGGAACAGGTCTTCGCCTGGGCGACGCCCGGGCGCGCGTACGCGGGCCAGGTCGTCCGGGGCGTGGACGGTCGCTACTACTGGTACGTACCGATCAACGAACGGGACAGCCCGGCGTCCGACAAGTTCGCGATCGGCGTGGCCGTCTCGGACAGCCCCACCGGCCCGTGGACCGACCACGCGGGTGGGCCGATCATCTCCCAACGCGTACCGACGGCCAACACCATCCACAACATCGACCCGACGATCCTCATCGACGGCACGGCACCGAACCAGCGGGTGTACCTCTGGTGGGGCTCGTTCAGCCAGCTGCGGATGATCGAGCTCCAGCAGGACATGAAGACGCCGGTCACCACCCAGCGCTCGGTCACCGGCCTGACCGGCTTCTTCGAGGCGGCCTGGGCCTTCAAACGCAACGGCACCTACTACATGGCGTACGCCGGGAACAACGCCGGCCCGACCTCGCCGTGCACCCCCGCGAACTACCACGCCTGCATCGCGTACGCGACGGCGTCGTCGCCGGAGGGACCGTGGACCTACCGGGGCACCATGCTCCGGCCGGTCTCCTCGACGACGAGCCACCCGGGCATCCTGGAGTTCAACGGCAGGTGGTACATGGCGTACCACACCGCCGACGCCGTGGGCGGCGGCCACTTCCGCCGGTCGGTCGCGATCGACCCGGTCGAGTGGGACGACACGCAGAGCCCGCCGAGGCTGAAGCTCGTGACACCGACGCCGGTCAAGGGGCCCGACCGGACCCCGCGGGCGAACATCGCCCAGGCGGCCAGGGTCACCGTCTCCAACGAGCCGGTGCCCACGCAGTACTGGGTGAAGGCGCTCAACGACGAGATCGTCCGGTCGAACCCGCTGCCACCGGACATGTGGGGGACGTGGACGGGCAACAACCCGCCCCAGCAGTGGGTGCAGTACACGTGGGACCAGCCGATGCGGATCTCCGGGTCGCAGATCGACTTCTGGAACGACCAGCCGCAGGGCACCGGCACGGGCGTCGCCGCCCCCGCCCGCTGGCGCATCCAGTACTGGAATCTCGACAGCGGTCAGTGGGCCGACGTGCCGAACCCGAGCGGCTTCCCAACCAGCACACAGGGTTGGCAGGACACCACGTTCGACCCGGTGACCACGACCCAGGTGCGGGCCGTGTTCGACGCGTCCACCAACGGCAGCACCTACTCCGCGGTGGCAGTGGAGGAGTGGAAGGTCCTCGCCGCACAGCCGGAGTCCGTCACCGCACCGGGAATGACGGTGGAGGTGGGGGAGACCCAACTGCCCGACAGTCTCCCGGTGGCGTTCGGCGCCGAGACGCTGCGGCTGCCGGTCTTCTGGGACCCGGTCACGCCCGAGAACGTCGCGACGCCCGGGACGTTCACGATCGGGGGCAGCGTCCTCGGCTACGCCGCCGGTCGCGTCTCCGCGCAGGTCAGGGTCATCTCGCCGGAGGACACCGAGGGCGACGAGACCCCGCCGACGCTGACACTCACGCCGAGCGGCAGCGCCGGCGGTGCCGGCTGGTTCCGGTCGGCGGTGCGGGTGCGCGTCGCCGGTGTCGACGACCGTGGCGGTCGGCTGACCATCGAGTCGCGGGTGGACGACGGCCAACCGGTCGTCGCGAGCGCCGTGCGGTCCGTCGACGTGACCGTCTCCGGCGACGGTCAGCACAGCGTCCGGGCGACCGCGACCGACCGTGCGGGCAACGCCTCGTCGCCCGCGACCCTTCCGGTACCCATCGACGCGACGGCACCGGCCAGCACGGCCACCGTGGACAGCGCCACCCGGGCGGTCACGGTGACCGCGAGCGACGCGACCTCCGGCGTCGCCCGCGTCGAGTACGCCATCGGCACCGGCGCGTGGACCGCCTACAGCGGCGCCATCGCGGCACCCGACTCGAACCGGCACACCGTGTCGTTCCGCGCGCTCGACGTGGCGGGAAACCTGGAGACCGCGAAGACCGTCACCATCCCGGCGGACCTGTCCGGGCCGCTCACCGGCAACATCGGGCCCATCGCGACCCCGACCGCCTCCTACACGGCGGGCTGGAACAGCGTCACCGCCCTCAACGACGGCGCCGACCCGTCCAACCCGAGCCAGGCGCAACTCTGGGGCACCTGGTCCGGAACCCGCCCGGCGACCCAGTGGGTCCAGTACGACTGGGCGCGACCGGTGCGCATCACCGGCACGGAGCTCAAGTTCTGGCGGGACTCCAACCGCGGCACCGGCGACGGCGTCGCCGAACCCGACGGGTGGGTGCTGCAGTACTGGGACGGGGCGACCTCGACCTGGCGCGACGTGACCGGCGCATCCGCGTACGGCACGAGCACCACCGCGTTCAACACCGTCACCTTCGATCCGGTCACCACGGCGCGGGTGCGGGCGACGATCCGGGCCAACGGGAACGGCACCACCTACTCCGCGGTCGCGATCACGGAGTGGCGGGTCGTCGCCGACGACCCGGGAGTCCAACCCGCGTTGCCCGTCACGGTCAGCGTGCAGGCGAGGTGTGTCGGCGGCAGGGCGTACGTCGCCGTGCAGGCGCGCAACGACCACGACGCGCCGGTGGACATCGTCCTGGAGACGGCGTACGGCCAGCGGTCCGTCGCCGACGTCGCGCCCGGCGCGAACGCCTACCAGTCGTTCGCCACCCGGGCGGTCTCGATCCCGGCCGGCTCGGCGACCGTCCGGGCCACCGGACCCAGCAACGGTACGGACGTGACGGTCGTCCGCACCGCAGACCACGCCGGCGCCGATTGTGCCGGCGATCCCCGTCAGGCCCCGTAACCACTAGCGACGATGGAGCAGCACATGAAAACAGGAAACCGTAGGCGGTTGCTCGCGGCCGGTGCCGCGGGTGCGGTGCTGGTCGGGACGGTGGCGTTGCAGGCGCCGGTCCAGGCCGAGCCCGGCGACAGCACCGACGTGCGGGTGACGGTCGACATCGAGGAGATCGCCGAACCCGGCGTGCTCGCCATGTCGATCGCCGGCGACTCGGTCGCGCTGTCCGAGGACGGCTCGACCCTGCTGGTCCGTCAGTTCGTCGGCAGCCTGCCGACGGTGACGGTGACCGATACCCGTACGCCGGAGGAGGTGCCCGACAACAGCGCCTGGGCCGTGCTGGGTAGCGCCACCGACTTCGCCGGCGGCGCCGGTCAGACGCCGATCAGCGCGGGGCATCTCGGCTGGAAGCCGCGCCTGATCGACGGCGGCGACACCGGCCTGGTCACCGAAGGCGAGGAGGTGGTGACCGTCCTCGACGAGCCGACCCAGCCCGGCAACAACGTGGGCCTGGTCGACCAGGAGTTGCTGGTGTCGACGTTCGACTCCGAGGCGGTCACCGGTGACGCGTACTCGGTAGACGCCGACCTGTACCTGCGCACCCCGGCGGATGTCGCCGCCGGCTCGTACACCTCGACGTTGACCCTCTCCCTGTTCGAGTGACACACGGGTGGGGGTCGCAGCGACGCGGCCCCCACCCGTCATATCCCTCCGTCGAAGGACCCGCGATGATCCGGACCTCGCTGCGGACGCCGCTGCGACTGCTCGCCGTGCTGGCCGCGGTGTTCGTCGCCGTGCCGATCGCACCCGCCGCCGCGGCGGCGCAACCGACGACTCCGACGCTGACCTGGGCGGTCCAGCCGGCCGACCAACAGGGCCCGGACGGCCGCCGGTGGGTCGAGCGCACGCTCGACCCGGGTCAGGTGGTGACCGAGCACCTGGCCGTGCGGAACTTCAGCGACGGCGCGGTGGTCTTCGCGCTGAAGGCGGCCGACGGCTACCTCACCGACAAGGGCCGCTTCAACATGCTTCCGTCGAATCAGCAGTCGGCGGACGGCGGCACCTGGATCAGGGTGCAGCAGACGGTCAGCGTCGGACCCCACCAGACGAAGGTGGTGCCGTTCACCATCACGGCCCCCCGTGACGCCACGCCAGGGGACCACCCGGCCGGCATCGCGGCGGCGGTCACCAGCGCCGGAGGCACCGTCGCCGTCGAGAGCCGGGTCGGGTTCCGGGTCATGCTGCGGGCCAGCGGCACGGTCACCGCGTCCCTGGCGATCAGCGGCCTCACCGCCCGGTACCAGCGCTCCTGGAACCCGTTTTCGGCCGGCACGGTCCACCTCAGGTACACCGCGACGAACGACGGCAACGTCGCGGTGGCCGCCACCGGCCGGACGTCCGCCGCCGGCCCGCTCGGCCTGGCCGCACGGCGCACCTCGACGAACGTCGAGGAGACACTTCCTGGCGGCAGCCGGGCCGTCGAGGCTCGCCTCGACGGCGTCTGGTCGGTGGGACGACTCGGCGCCCGCGTCGACCTCACCCCCGCCATCCTCGGTGGTGACCCCGCCGGTGCCCAGATCGAGCCCGCCACCGCCACCGTGACGATCTGGGCGCTGCCGTGGCCGCAGCTGGCCCTGGCTGCCGTCCTCGCCGTCCTGGCCCTCGCCATCCGGAGCACCCTGCGCCGACGCCGGCGGCGACTCGCGCAGCTTATCGCCGACGCCCGGAACGAAGGCCGGGCGGAAGCCCGGACCCCGGCTCTCGCCGCCGACGCGCCACAAGCTTCCTGATCCCCCGCGTGAAAGGACGATCCGCAATGGTTCTCTCCGACGAGATGCCCGTCAGTCGACGTCAGGTACTTCAGGCGTCCGCCATCGGTGTCACCGCGGTGGCCACCGCGGGTGCGCTCCCCGCGACCGCCGCCCACGCAGCCACCGAGGCGCCAGCCGGCCCGACTCCACTCAACGTGACCCCGGCCGACCCCGGCCCCGGCGGCACCGCCCCGGTCCGGCCGTTCCCGCTGCGCGACGTGACGCTGGGCGACGGCCTGCTCCAGGAGAAGCGCGACCGCATGAAGAGCTACCTCCGGCAGCTCGACGAGCGGCGCTTCCTCGTGTTGTTCAACAACCAGGCCGGCCGACCGAACCCGGCGGGCGTCTCCGTCCCCGGAGGCTGGGAGGACGGTGGGCTGCTCAGCGGCCACTGGGCCGGCCACTTCATGACGGCCCTGGCGCAGGGGTACGCCGACCACGGCGAGCCGATCTTCAAGAGCAAGCTCGACTGGATGGTCGACGAACTCGCGGCGTGCCAGGCCGCGATCACCGCGCGGATGGGCGGGGGCGACCCGGGTGGTGAGGAGCCGGAGGAACCGCAGATCGGCCGGGTGCCGGGTCGATTCGGAAGCGGCCTCCGCCTGAACGGCCCCAGTCGGGCGCAGCACGTGGCCCTACCCCAGGAGGCGATCAGCCAGCTCGCCGACTTCACCATCGCCACCTGGGTGAATCTCGCCTCCACCCAGAACTGGAGCCGGCTGTTCGACTTCGGTCAGAACACCACGGTCAACATGTTCCTGACCCCGCGCGCCGGTGTCACCGGCAACGTGCCGCGGTTCGCGATCACGGTCAGCGGTAGCGGTGGCGAACAACGGATCGACGGTACCGCCGCGTTGCCGACCAACCAGTGGGTGCACCTCGCCGTCACCCTCACCCAGCGCACCGGCACCCTCTACGTCAACGGTCAACAGGCCGGCCAGAACGCGGCCATGACCCTCAGCCCGGCCGACCTCGGAAACCCGGGAAACCGGTGGATCGGGCGCTCCCAGTACGGCGACGCGTACCTGGACGCGACCGTCGACGAGTTCCACATCTTCGACCGGGCACTGAGCCAGCAGGAGATCCAGTCGCTGCTGGACTCGGCGGCCGGGAGCACCGGCGGCGGGTCGATCGCCTGGTACCGGTTCGAGGAGGAGGACGGTTCCACGATCAGGGACGCCTCGCCCAACGGCCGCGACGGCGGAATCGTGGCCAGCCAGAGCGGCGGGGGAGCCCTCTGGGTTCCGACCCATCCCGGCTACCTGGGCGCGATCCCCGAGGACGCGGTGCTCCGGCTCGGCCCGCCACGGTGGGCCGTCTACGGCGGTGACCTGAGCACCAACACCTGGGCGCCGTGGTACACGCAGCACAAGATCATGCGTGGGCTGCTCGACGCGTACTACCACACCGACAACCAGAAGGCCCTCGACGTGGTCGTTCGGATGGCCGAGTGGGCGCACCTCGCACTGACCATCGGGGACAAGAACCACCCCGCGTACACGGGCCCGATCACCCGGGACAACCTGAACTACATGTGGGACCTCTACATCGCCGGCGAGACCGGCGGCGCGAACGAGGTGTTCCCCGAGATCTACGCGCTCACCGGCGACGCGAAGCACCTGGACACCGCCAAGCGCTTCGACAACCGGGAGTCGCTCTTCGACGCCTGCGTCGAGAACCGCGACATCCTCGTCACGACGCCACAGACCCGGCCCGGTCGTCGCCGTCCGGACCGGCTGCACGCCAACTCGCACGTGCCGCAGTTCATCGGCTACCTGCGCGTCTACGAGCACAGCGGCGAGCAGGACTACCTCCAGGCCGCCAAGAACTTCTTCGGCATGGTCGTACCGCACCGCACCTACGCCAACGGGGGAACGGGCGGCAACTACCCGGGCTCCAACAACAACACCGAGCTGTTCCAGAACCGGGACAACATCGCGAACTCGATCGCCCAGGGCGGTGCCGAGACCTGCACCACCTACAACCTGATCAAGCTGGCTCGTAATTTGTTCTTCCACGAGCCCGATCCGGCGTACATGGACTACTACGAGCGCGGCCTGATCAACCAGATCGCCGGTTCGCGGGCGGACAGCACCAATGTCACCAACCCACAGGTCACCTACTTCCAGCCGCTGACCCCGGGAGCCACCCGCAGCTACGGCAACACCGGCACCTGCTGCGGCGGGACCGGCATGGAGAACCACACCAAATACCAGGAGACGATCTACTTCAAGTCCGCCGACGGTGGAGCGCTCTGGGTCAACCTGTACGTGTCGTCGACGCTGACCTGGGCCGAGAAAGGCTTCACCATCACCCAGCAGACCGCGTACCCACGCCAGGACCGCACCAGGCTGACAGTGCAGGGCAGTGGCCCGCTCGCCATCAAGCTGCGGGTGCCGGCCTGGGTGCGCAAGGGCTTCTTCGTCACGATCAACGGTGCCGCTCAGGACGTC
This sequence comes from Micromonospora yongxingensis, assembly GCF_052601155.1. NCBI lineage: Bacteria > Bacillati > Actinomycetota > Actinomycetes > Micromonosporales > Micromonosporaceae > Micromonospora > Micromonospora yongxingensis. The sequence goes on along the minus strand of NZ_JBQXEO010000007.1, from coordinate 239,943 downwards.
ACTGCCACGCCCGGCAGCTACCTGACCCTGAGCCGGTCCTGGAACACCGGCGACACCATCGAGATCCGGATGCCATTCAGCATCCGGATCGAGCGGGCGCTGGACCGCCCCGACACACAGTCGATCTTCTGGGGTCCGGTCCTCATGCAGGTCCTCGGGAACCCGGGCGTCGGGAACTACCGGGAACTCTCGCTGTACCGGCACCTCAAGCGCGACGGAGACTACTCCCGTGCGGCGATCACCCACACGAGCACCACGGCGGCGGGTGACCGCCTCTTCACCACGCACGGCTTCACCCTGCGGCCGTACTACATCGGTGACACCCAGCCCGCCTCGTCCTACTTCCGGCGGGTCGAGCCGACCGTCGTGTTCGGCTCGGTCGACACCGGCGTGCCCAACCGCAGGCGCAATGACGGCCTGCCGAACTACGACATCCCGGTGACCGGGATCCCCTCACCCGGTACCGACGGCCCCACCTTCCTCGACCTGGTGTGGGACCGGGCGCCCTTCGCCAACCACGGACAGTTCGTCTCGACCGTCACGCAGACCGCCGAGGCATTCGTCACGGCGGGCGCCTTCACCGCGGCGGAGAAGGATCTCGTCGTCTCGTACGCCGCCAGATCGAACAGGGAACTCGAGCCACCACCCGCGTGGAACGTCGAGGTGCGGGCCCACACGCGGTTCATCGGCGCCAACGCCCACGTCTCCGTCACCGCCCACAACGCCGACAACGTGCCGCTCACCATCGAGCTGAGCACGCCGTACGGCTCGCGGACGGTGGCCGACGTCGCCCCGGGTAAGGCCGTCTACCAGGCGTTCAACGCTCGCGGGACGTCGGTGCCGGCAGGTAGCGCGACCGTCAGGGTCACCGGGACGGTGGACGGTGGGTCGGCGACCGCCCAGATCGAGACGCCGTACGAGGCGCTCGACGGCGACCAGCCAAGGCCGTAGCCCGGACATCGGGTGGCGGGTCCGGCTTGGCCCGCCACCCGACCGGCTCCGCCGACGTGGCGTTTCGGCCGAGATTTCGGGAGGGACCTGCAGGGTGCATTCCTGACACTTGCCGCAAGTGCTCGCCGGTGTAGTGTTCCGCCCAGGTGAGAGCTTCGACGGGAGAACGCGGTGCCCGAACCCTCACCGAAACATCGTCGAAAAGGCACTGAAGATCCTCGTCCGCCTGGGTGCTCGTCACGGCACTTCGGAGGCGGCCTGTCGCCGCGTACCACGCCTGTGCCGGTCGCCGGGAGGGAGCACCACATGGCCAACGAGCCCGGGATCCCCACCAACCGCACGCCCACGCTCACCGATGTCGCCAAGCTCGCGGGGGTGTCCATCGCGACCGCCTCCAAGGCGATCAATGGACGTAGCGAGGTGCGGGCGACCACCAGAGTCCGGGTGCTGGAGGCAGCCGAGCTGCTCTCCTTCGCGCCGAACGCCCTCGCCCGTGGCTTGCTCAGTGGCCGCACCGGGACCGTGGGCCTCCTGACGAGCGACCTCGAGGGGCGCTTCTCGATTCCCATCCTGATGGGGGCGGAGGACGCCTTCGGAGCCGGCCAGGTGTCGGTCTTCCTGTGCGACGCGCGCGGTGACGCGATTCGGGAAAAGCATCACGTCCGTGCGCTGCTGTCGCGTCGGGTGGACGGTCTGATCGTGGTGGGCTCCCGCACCGACGCCCGTCCACCGTTGGCCGGCAACATTTCCGTCCCGGTGGTCTACGTCTACGCCCCCTCCTCGGATCCAGCCGACGTCTCGATCACTGTCGACAACGTGGGAGGCGGTCAGCTCGCCATCGAGCACCTGCTGGCCTGCGGTCGGCGCAACATCGCCCACATCACCGGAGACGCTGGGTTCCAGGCGGCGCGGGATCGTGCCGAGGGCGCAGCGGCGGCGCTCGCCGCTGCCGGCCTGAGCATGGTTGGCGGGCGGCCGTACTTCGGGTCGTGGGACGAGTCCTGGGGGCGGGCCGCGGCGCACATGGTCGTCGAGCACCATTCCGAGGTCGACGCGATCTTCTGCGGCAGCGACCAGATCGCCCGGGGTGTCCTGGATGCGCTGCGCGACCTCGGACGGGACGTGCCTGGTACGACCTCCGTGATCGGCTTCGACAACTGGGAGGCGATCTCCGCGCACTCGCGGCCCCGCCTGACCAGCATCGACATGAACCTCAAACGACTCGGTGCCATGGCGGGCCAACGGCTCTTCGAAGCCATCGACGGCGGTGCGCCGACATCGGAGGAGTTCCCGAGCCGAGTCGTGATGCGCGAGTCGACCCTGTCGGTCGGCTGAGGTCCTTCGTACCCGGCTGATGATGCTGTCTTTTGCCATGGTGCTGGGTGTCGTAACAGCATGGATTGGTGCGGTTCTCCTGATGCGGGATGCGTCGCCCGTCCTCAGTGAAGCGGCATTGTGGTCTCTTGATTCCGCGACAAGCGCTGCAGATGTTGCCAGCTGGGGACGGCCGGTCGGACGCGGCCGTCCCCAGGGGTATCGCGGATGCGGAGGGATTGGCCCGAGGTTCAGCGGTTCGCCGGCCCGCCGTTGGAGGCCGGCTGGACCCGTTCGAACCGCACCCGGCTCAGCCATCCCGGGAGGTCACTGAGCACGTACAGCTCGCCGTGCACGTCCCTGTCGATCGCGGTCGGCTGGGTGGGGAAGTTGCCGATCGTGGCGGACTCGTAGCCGCCCGTTGGCTTGGGGCGCACGGCGAACGCGAGGGTCGAGCAGTAGTCACTCGCGATGTACGTCCCCCACGCCTCCGGGGTGGCGGACCCTCGGTACACCACGCCGCCGGTCACCGAGCAGTTCTCCGTGAGGTAGTGCTCGTACTCGAAGACCGGGTCGGTGTACCGCACGCCCGACCGGCATTGCTGCGGGTCGAAGACCGGCGTGCCCTCTCGGCAGGACCAGCCGAGGTTCGCCCCACGCTGCGATGGGCGGATGTGGTTGATCTCCTCGACCAGGCCCTGGCCGACATCACCGATCCAGAGTGAGCCGTCGACCGGGTCGATGGAGAACCGCCACGGGTTGCGCAGCCCGTAGACCCAGATCTCCGGCCGCGCGCCCGCCACACGGACGAACGGGTTGTCGAAGGGCACGCAGTAGGGCTTCCCCCCGCAGGAACGGTTGACGTCGATCCGCACGATCTTGCCGAGCAGGGTGCCGAGGTTCTGACCGGACTTGAACGGGTCGTTCGCGTGGCCGCCGTCGCCGAGGGACCAGTAGAGGTAGCCGTCGCGGCCGAACGCTACCTGTCCGCCGTTGTGGTTGCCGTACTCGGCATGCTCCTGGGTGAGCAGCACCTGCAGCCGCCCGGGAGCGTCGATGGGCACTCGCGCCAGGGTCAGCGCGCCGGCCGGGAGGCTCGTGTAGGCCACGTAGAGGATCCCGGTCCGCGCGAAGTTCGGCGCAGGCGTGATGCCGAGGAGGCCGCGCTCGTTGTCCGACGTGTCGATCCGGGCGGTCAGGTCGAGCACCGGCTCGGGCGCCAAGCCGGTGTCGGGGTGGTAGGCGCGGACGGTGCCGTTCTTCTCCGCGATCAGCATCCGGCCGTCCGGCAGCCCGGCCATCGCGATCGGACGCTGCAGACCGAAAGCCACCTGTTCGGTTACCACGGTCAACTCAGCGAGTGGCACCGCGCGGGTGTGGGATGTGCTGGCCGCGGCGGTGCCGGCCACCGGCGCCGGTGGTAACAGGAACGCAGACAGGACCAGAACGAGCAGCCCGGCCAGGATGGTGGCCGGGCGCCAACGCTGTCGCGACATGGTCAGCTCCTCGAGCAGGTGAGTGGACGCGGGATGGGAGCGTTCCCACGATACATCGATCCGAGCCAATATCAAGCGCGCGGCCTCTGGTGGTGCCGACAGGGTGGTCGGGCCGGGATGCACTGAGGATCGTCGATGTTGCCAGAGTGGATCCGGGCGTGTTGGAATGGCTGACATCGCCGCAGCGCGGGGGCAACCGTGCTGGGAACGGCCAGCACGGGAGCATCGCAGTTCGGCAGCGCGCCGCTTTGGCGGACGCTCGCATGCCGCATCGCCGGGCCATCTCTGTGACGACGGGCGTTTTGCCGGGCAGGCATCCTCGCCCGCCGTCCGTGTCCCCTGGTATGTGTCCCCGACGGTCGACGCGCTCGACGTCTGACACCTCGGGGGCGTCCGATTCGGTCTGGCAGCGCACCAGGACCGGCGATGAGGTGAGAAGCGATCATGATTTCCCGAGAGAGTTTCGCGGGTTGGTACCGAAACCGCTTCGTGTGGGTGGCGGTGATCCTGCTGGCGGTGTCGGCCGGCACGGTCGTACTGGTCAACCGGGCCAGCCCGGAGGCAGAGCCGGCGGATCTGCAAGGGCAGATCATGACCCGGATGCGTACCACGCTCGAACAGGCGGACCCGGGGCAGCACAACCACGCCGGACACGGTGTCCAGCAGGCGGCCACCGAGGAGAAGAGGCCGCCAGTGATCTGCGGGGTCCGCGTCTACGGCTACGAGCCGGCCGAGGTTACCGCGCTCGCTGACGTGCGGACGGTCTACGGCTTCCACCTCTGCGGGGTGGCCGAGCAGAAACGCCCCTGGGACGTGGCGGTCAAGCTGGCCGGACCTGTGATCATGGATATGTCCACCGAGCCGCCGGGCATCCAGGTGGTCGAGGCGACCGCCGACGTCAGGTTCGTCGACCGGCTGCGGGAGATGTTCCCGGACAAGTACGAGGAGTTGGCGCTCAAGGAGGCGCTGACCGAGTCGGAGATGGCCGACCAGCGCCACCGGTACGACGTCGCAGCCGGGCTTTGACCCGGCCGGGCGGCCGGACGGGGCGGTGGTACCCGCTCCTGCGGAACCAGGGGCTGGCCATCTCCTCCACCGGGCGATTCCGGTCAGCTTGATCCACATCAGACTTTAAATAGATCAAAGTTGATATTTAGGCTCATAGATGTAACAGTTGGTTTGGGAGCGTTCCCACGCTGATCTTCAGTACCTCAGAACGGAGGACGAACAGTGCGTTCACACAAGTCCGATCTATCCGACGGACGATCCCGGTCAGTCCGTCAGTCCCTCCGAGTGCTCGTCGTGCTCTTCGCCATGGTGGTCGGTACGTTGCCCTGGACCGGCGCGGCCCAGGCCCACGGCACCATCATCAACCCGGCGAGTCGCGCCTATCAGTGCTGGAAGACCTGGGGCAACCAACACACGAACCCGGCCATGCAGCAACAAGACCCCATGTGCTGGCGGGCGTTCCAGGCCAACCCCGACACCATGTGGAACTGGATGAGCCAGCTGCGGGACGGCCTCGCCGGCCAGTACGAAGCCCGTACCCCGGACGGACAGCTCTGCAGCAACGCCCTCTCCAGGAACGACACGGTGAACCAGCCCGGAGCATGGAAGGCGACCACCGTCAGCCGCAACTTGACGGTCCATCTGTACGACCAGGCCAGCCACGGTGCTGACTTCCTCCGGGTCTACGTCACCAAGCCGGGATTCAACCCGAGCACCCAGCGAGTCGGGTGGGGCAACCTCGACCTGATCACAACGACCGGGCGGTACGCGCCAGCACAGAACATCTCGTTCAACGTCTCGATCCCTGGACGCACCGGAAACCACGTCCTGTTCGTGCTCTGGAAGGCGTCACACCTGGACCAGACCTACATGTGGTGCAGCGACATCAACATCACCTGATCGGCAAGACCGACAGCCACGGCACTACTCCGGCCCAGGGCGTTGGCGCCCTGGGCCGGATTGTTCGTCCCGTAGTGGCGATGCGGGCCACCCCCGAGGCCTATGGCGATCGCTGCGTGAGGATCAGCTGTCCGAGTTCCTGGGTGCAGCGGGTGAGCGCGACGTAGAGACCGTTCCAGCCGCGCGGTTCAGCGGCGATGCCCTGGGGGTCGACGAGTAGCGTCGCGTCCCATTCCAATCCCTTGGACTGGGACGCGGTGAGCACCGGCACATCGCTCAGCACGGCCAGGAGTTCGGCGATGCGGTCGGCGGGGGCGATGACGCCGACGGTGCCACCATGCCACCGATGCTGTAGTTGTCGCACAGCCTCGGCGGCGGCGCCGGCAAGCTCGGCGGACGTGATCATGAGTTCCCAGGGGGCGATGCCGGAGGAGCGCACGGCCCGTGGCGGCGCGTTGCGGCTGCCAGCCTTCTTCAAGACCGGTTCGGTGAGGTCCATGACCTCACGCGGAGTCCGGTAGCAGATGGTCAACTCCGCAGCGGTCCAGCGGTCTCCGAAAACAGCCCGCACCGCTTGTGCCCAACTGGTGTGCCGGTGCGCTGCCTCCGCCTGGTCGATGTCGCCGACCGCGGTGATGGAGCGACCGGGACAGCGCCGTAGGACCATCTGCCACTGCATCTCGGACAGCTCTTGCGCCTCGTCGATGACGACGTGGCCGTACACCCAGCCGCGCTGCCGGCGAGCGAGGTCGGCGACGAACTCGCCCTGCGGTTGCGGGGCTTCGACCTCGCCCAGTTGGTCGGCGAGGGCGTCGAGCAGGGGGATGTCGCTCGACGCCCACGGGGCGGGCTCGGCCGAGACGGCGGTGATCTCGTCCGGGGACAGCTGCGGGGCGAACCGGGCCAGCAGGGTGCGGTCGGTCAGGAAATCACACAGCAGCGTCTCAGCGTCGAGGGTGGGCCACCATGCCTCGATGAACCGGGCGATGGTGGCGTTTTCGGCGATACGAGAACGGAGCTGTTCGATCTCCTCCTCGGAGAGCAGTCCGTCGATGTCACTGCCGGTGGACGTCGTGCCGGGGTGGTGGTCATGCCGCATGTCCTTGTCGACGCGGGCCAGGATGTCCTCGAAGCCCTCCTCCATCTCGTTCATCAGCGCCTCGCGCTGCTCGACGACGGCGTCGGCAAGGAGGTGGTGCAGTTGCTCGGTGAACGCCGCGCGGGCGCGGTGGTACGGGCGTCCCTGCACCGCCGAGGCGAGCGCCTGCGCCACTGTCGGGGCTGTGATGACGTAGAACTCGCCCTCCCAGCGCAGCTTCAGCTCACGGGGCCGGGGGAGTAGCGACGTGACGTAGTTATCGAGCGCGGGCTGCCAGAGGGCGCGGCCCTTGATCTCGGCGAGAAGCCGGCTCTCGTCGCGGCCGACGTGGATCTCCGGCAGCAGAGTGTCGCAGGTCGCCGAGACGACGGCGGTCTCACCGAGCGCGGGTAGCACCTGGGCGATGTACTGGAGGAACCGCGGCGAGGGGCCGAGGACCAGGACCGCTTGGTCGGCCATCTGTCGGTGGGCGAACAGCAGATAGGCCACGCGGTGCAGAGCAACCACCGTCTTGCCGGTGCCGGGACCGCCCTGAACGATCAGCGGGCCGGTCGCCTCGGCCCGGATGATGGCGTCCTGTTCGCGTTGCAGGGTGGAGATCGCCGTCGACATGCGGCCGGTGCGCCGCTGGTCGAGGGCGGCCAGGAGAGCGCCTTCACCGACGAGTTCCGCCGTTAGCGTCCCGTCCAGGGGCTCGTCGTCCACGCCGACGACGGTCGATCCCGTCGTGCGGATGTGACGGCGCCGTGCCTGGCCCTGTGGGTCGACAGCCGTCGCGGTGTAGAAGGGCCGAGCTGCGGGAGCGCGCCAGTCCACCAGCAGCGGCTCACTGTCCTCGCCGTCGTTGCGGAGACCGACACGGCCTACGTGTCGCACGCTGCCGTCAAGGCCGTCGAGCCGGCCGAAGACCAGCCCTTCCCGTGCCCGCCGTAGTTCTTCGTACTGCTGGCGGAGCATGCGCTGCCGCGCCTGTTCCAACGCGTCCAGGGCCTCTGACGAAAGCTCGGCCTGTAGGTGGTCGGCCAGCCTGTCGCGCCGGGCCGTGGCCAAGTCGAGAAACTCCTGTTCCTCGGCGACCGCGGATCGGCGCGCGACGTCCTCTGCGCTGGACGTCGACGGTTCGCCGTCCGGTGTTACTTCGCCGACGCCAGCAGTGCCGTTGTCCAGAGCAGAATCCCGGCGCATTCGCAATCCTTGTACTGGTGTTCCCCCCGACCCGGATGGGCCGGGCGTATTCCGGCGGCAAGCATAGAGTTGGTTTCTCCTCGTCGACCAGCAAATCCACTGCCAGAGATCGGAATCTCAATACCTTGCAGTTCCGGGGCGCTCGTGGCCTCACCTATCTTGATTGCCTATTGACTGTTCAGTCCTTATCTGATCTGCGGCTGGCTCCGGACCCGGCTGCCCAGGCTGCCGCATCTCATGCCAAACCCTCTCGTTGCCGGCGACGTCGTGGATGGCATCGGTCCCGATCAACTCCATCGATGCCTTGACTGGTGAGGCGCGATGTGACGTAGTGGTTCGAGCGGTTCAGGTCGATATCGGCCCGGGTCGCGACGGGCCGCGACGTCCAGGAGGTTGTCCCGTGTCTTTGTCTCGCCGCCAGTTTCTGTCCCGCTCAGCCGGAGCCGGTCTCGCCGTGGCTGTGGCCGGTTCGGTCGACGCCCTGTTCACCGCGGCACCCGCGCTGGGGGTGTCCGGTCCGGATCTCGGGTACGGCCCGCTCGTGCCTGACCCGGCCGGCATGCTCGACCTGCCGGTGGGCTTCCGCTACACGGTGCTGTCCCGCGAAGGCGCCGTCCGGCCGGACGGCGGCATCGTGCCGAGCCGGTTCGACGGCATGGGTGCCTTCGCCGACAGGGCGCGCGGCAGCCGCCTGGTCCGCAACCACGAGTGCTCCCCGACCGCGACGATCAGGGTGGTGGCTCCGCCGGAACGCACGTACGACCCGGCTGCCGGGGGCGGGACCAGCACGATCATCGTCAGAGCATCACGACGCGCCGTCTCGGAGCACGTCAGCCTGGGCGGCACGGCCATCAACTGTTCCGGCGGCCTGACCCCGTGGCGCACCTGGCTGACCTGCGAGGAGACCGAAGACAGAGCCGGTACCCGCGGGTACACGAAGGACCACGGGTTCATCTTCGAGGTCGACCCGTACGACGATGCTCGCAACACCGACCCGACACCGCTGACCGCGATGGGCAGGTTCCAGCACGAGGCAGTCGCGGTCGACCCGCGCACCGGCATCGTCTACGAGACCGAGGACGCGTTCGTGGCACCGCTGGGCAGCTTCTACCGCTTCCTGCCGAACCGGCCGCTCTGCGGTCACGGAAGCCTGCGGGCAGGCGGTATGCTGCAGGCTCTGCACGTCCCGGACCTGCCGGATCTGTCCGTGGTGACCGAGGCGGGCGCGTCGTTCTCCGGCATCGAGTGGCTTGACGTGCCGGACCCCCTGGCGACGACGGAGTCGGTCCGTGCACAGGATTACCGCAAGCCGATCACCGGTGGGTACAAGATCGAGGGCGCCTGGTGGGGGGAGAGGGACGGCTGCGCCTACTTCGTCTCGTCATTCGCCCGGCGTGAGCTGGGCTCGGCCCGCGACCACGACGGCCAGGTCTGGCGGTATGACCCCCGCGCCAACACCTTGCGTCTGGAAACCATCTTCACCCGTCCGACGCCGGCGCCGGAGAACCCAGAGTTCGACGCCCCGGACAACATCTGCATGTCCCCGTACGGGGGCCTGATGATGTGCGAGGACGGAATCGGCGACCAGCACATCCTCGGTACGACCGCCGACGGCGAGGTGTTCGTCTTTGCCCACAACCGTGTCAACGTCGGCACGGCGGAGGATCCGGCGTACGGCGAGTTGGCCGGGGCGACGTTCTCCGCCGATGGCCGGACCATGTTCTTCAACGTCTACAACCCGGGCATCACGTACGCCGTCACCGGTCCCTGGAACCGTCGCCAGGGCTGACGCCGCTCTGGTGCCCGGCCCGGGATGGGTGGCCCCTGAGATTCCGGGGTACCTGTAGCCCATGGACTCGAGCATGGAGAACTGGCAAACGATCGCCGGCAGGCACTGCCAGTGCGATGACGATCCTCGCCGGTGCCGCGACTGTCAGGCCTACTGGCCCTGCACGTACCGCCTGCGCGCCGACCATGAGTTGAGCGACGGGCCGGCACTTCTCGACCTGGCCCGCTGACAACCCCTCCGTGTCAGCGAGGCAGCTCGATTATCGTTTGGGGCGGGACGGGTGGTGGCGTCGGAATCCGGACGTCGCCGGGCCAGCGGCCCGCCAACCTCGCGACGTCCGGATTGCCGTTGCCGAGGTCAGGCGAGGTCAGCAGGTGCGGGAGTTGTACGCGGCCCAGTAAGGGCCGCTGCCCTGAGGCGGGTAGAACCGGTAGTTCCCGTCGGGTGAACGCTGCAACACGAAATCGTGCGAGCTGTACGGGCTCCTGGAACCCGTGACCCCGTCATACACCACATACAGCCACCCGTTCTGGTTGTCGTGCTGCGCGAGCCTGTCGCCAGCCTTCGTCCAGCTGTTCCGACCGGCAGAGCCGTCCGCGACGAGGCCCTTGTCGCGCTGGAAATTCTTCGTTGCGGCATCGGTCTGGTCGCCGAAGACGCCGTCGACCCCCGACGAGGGCAGGTAACCATTCGCCCACAGAATGGTCTGCCACAGACAGGCGACGTTCGAGTTGCGGTGCGTGGCGACGTTGACGACGCCCTCGTCATCGAAGTCGTCAGGTACCACGCCGCTGCCGTGGACGTACGCCCTGCCGGTGTAGGAGCCGCTGGCCGCGGCCGGCGTGGCGATGGTGACGTTGATGCCGATGGCCAACACCGCACCGACGGCGGGGACAGCAGCTCTACGAAGCACGCGACGCACGGAGTGGAGCGAGGACATGCATCTCCTTTGGTCGACAATCATTCGGGACGAGGGTGGTGAAACGGAACCATGACCGTTGCATCACGGCGCATCCAGACTCTCCGATGGGAGAGTGTGGACGGTAGAAAGGTACGGTGGGGCCCGTACAACCGGCGCACAACTGGTGTACACACCACCCACGCCCGCTCCCGTCATCCGGGCGCGGCGCACCTGATGACAGATGGCAGCGCCCAGATGTGAGGTGCCTGTGCGTTTCGACCTCCTTGGCCCGCTCCAGGTGTACCGCGAAGGCCGGCCGGTTCCGCTGGGCTCGGTGAAGCAGCGTCTCCTGTTGGCCACCCTGCTGCTGCGCCCCAATGAGGTCGTCGGCACCAACGAGTTGGCCGCAACGCTGTGGGGCGAGGAACAGCCGGCGTCGGCTGCGGCGAACCTGCGCACCTACGTGCGCGGGCTGCGGCAGTCGCTGGGCGGCGGGGAGCCCTGGGAGGGGATTACCACTGCGGCCGGCGGCTACCTGCTGCGGGTGGAGCCAGGCGAGCGGGACCTGGACCTGTTCGACGCCGCGGCGGCGCGGGGCCGCGAGGCTCTCGCCGCAACAGATGTGAACCGGGCCGAGGCGGAACTCTCCGCCGCGGTGGGCCTGTGGCGTGGGGCCTCGCTGTCTGACCTGCCGCTGCGTCCGGCGCTGGCCCGGCGGGTGGCGCAGCTGGAGGAGCGCCGACTGCTCGCCGAAGAGGACTACGCCGAGGCGATGCTGGCGCTCGGCGCGCCGGCCGACGTGGTGCGCCGGCTGCGCGCCCTGCTCGACCGGCACCCGCTGCGGCAGCGGGCGTGGGGCCAGCTGATGGTGGGCCTGTATCGCCTCGGCGACGTGGCCGGCGCATTGGATGCCTTCCGGCACGCTCGGCAGGTGCTGGCGGAGGAGACCGGCCTCGATCCCACGCCGGAGCTCACCACGTTGTACGACGACATCCTGCATCACCGCCCGGGACTGGCAGCGCAACCGCCGACCGGGCCGGTCGGGCCGCTGCCGGGCACCGCACCGGAGCCCCTCATCCAGCGCCCCGAACAGCTACCACGTGCCGTGCCGGAGTTCGTCGGCCGCGGCGCCGAGCTGGCCAGCCTCGACGCGCTCCTGGAGCGCGGGGGCCAGGGGCCGACGACGGTGGTCATCTCTGCGGTGTCCGGGATGGCCGGAGTCGGCAAGACCGCCCTGGCGCTGCACTGGGCGCACCGGGTGGCCGAGCGCTTTCCCGACGGCCAGCTGTATGTGAACCTTCGCGGGTACGACGAAGCCGGCGCGGTGTCCCCGCCCGACGCCCTGTCCGGCTTCCTCGAAGCGCTCGGCGTGCCCCACGCTCGGATACCCTCCGACATCGAGGCCCGGACGGGGCTCTACCGCAGCCTGCTGGCCTCCCGCCGGATGCTCGTGGTGCTCGACAACGCTCGCGACTCCGCCCAGGTTCGCGCCCTGCTGCCCGGTGCCGGCGGCTGCATGGTCGTGGTCACCAGCCGCGACCGGCTCGGCAGCCTGATCGCCGCCGAGTGCGCCGAGCCGATGACGTTGGACGTGCTCACGGCCGAGGAGTCGATGAGCCTGCTCGCCAGCCGGCTCGGCGCCAGCCGGCTCGCCTCCGAGCGCGCTGCGGTGGCCGACATCGTCGAAGCCGCGGGCAGACTCCCGTTGGCGCTGTCGATAGTGGCGGCGCGCGTCGCCACCAATCCCGCGTTTTCGCTCGGCGCCATCGCCGCCGAACTGCACTCGGCCGAGGCGAGGCTGGACGCGTTGGCCGACGGCGACGTCCGGCGCGTCTTCTCCTGGTCGTACCTGGCTCTGGGGCAGGACGCAGCCCGGCTGTTCACCCTGCTGGGGCTGCATCCGGGCCCTGACCTGACCGCCGCCGCGGCTGCGGCGCTCGCCGGCACGTCGACCGCGGCCGTCACGCCGCGACTGCGAGAGCTGACCCGGCTGCATCTGCTGGCCGAGCACACCCCCGGCCGGTACGCCTTCCACGATCTTCTGCGCGCCTACGCGGCCGAACTCGCCGAGTCCTCGGAGCGCGTCGACGAACGCGTGGCAGCCCGACATCGCCTGTACGACCACTACCTGCACGCCGCCTACCCGGCCGCCCTGCTGCTCCAGCCGCAGTGGCCCCCGATCGAGCCGGTGCCGCCGCTGCCCGTGCCCGCCAGGCGGCCGGTGACCGATCACGACGGCGCCCTCGGGTGGTTCACGGCGGAGCACCGGGTGCTGGTCCGGGTGGTCCGGCAGGCCGCCGAGAACGGCTTCGAAGCGTACGCCTGGCAGATCGCCTGGGCGCTGAATACCTTCCTGGCACCGCGCGGCCTGTGGCAGGACCAGCTCACCACCCAACGGGTCGCGCTGGCCGCCGCGGAGAAAGTTGACGACCTCGCCGGTCAGGCCGCCGCCAACAGGCTGCTCTCTCGCGCACTGACCCGACTCGGCGATCACGACGCCGCCGAGTACCGGCTGAAGCGCGCACTCGAGCTACACGAACGCCTCGGCGATGCGACCGGTCAGGCGCAGACGCTGCACAACTACTGCGAACTCTGCTACCTGGACGGGCGGCTCGACGAGGCGCTCGCACACGGCCGCGAGGCGCTGCGGCTCTACCGGTTGGCCAGTAACCGCTCGGGGGAAGCCCGGACGCTCAACGCGATCGGTTGGCTGCTGGCCACCACCGGCGACTACGCGCAGGCCATCGAGAGCTGCAGCGAAGCGCTCGTCCACCAACGGCAGAGCGGCGACCGCAACGGCCAGGCCGCGACGCTGGACAGTCTCGGCTTCGCCTACGACCGCCTCGGTGAACGCGACCGCGCGGCCGACTGCTACGAGCAGGCGATCCAACTCTTCCGCGACTCCGTCGACCGCTATCACGAGGCCGAGACCCTGATCCGGCTCGGGGACACCCGGGAAGGAATGGGCGACCGGACCGCTGCGACTGCCGCCTGGCGCCAGGCCGTGCGGATCTACGAGGACGTGGGTGACCCAGCGGCCGAGGAGGCCCGCCGTCGCCTCGAACGTCTGGTTTCGGACAACCATTGAAGACACTGTGAGCGGCCGCAATCAGATGCTCCGAGAAGTTCACCCATAAACGGCGGTAAATAGACGGCAACGTCAGCGCGGGGCAAAAGCTCGTTAAGGGCCGCGCTACTCTCCCCTCCACATGGGATTGCCGCGCGAGTGCAATAGCGCCAGCGCGGACCGAATCGGAGGGTGGAAATTGCTGATATACCAGAATTTCAGACGCCGCTTGCTGGCTGCGGCTCTCACGGCAACTCTCGGGGTGACCGCGCTCGTCGCCACGCCGGCCACCGCGGCGGCCGACCCCTCCGCGACGGAGCCGTCGGCGGCCGGCGAAACGTTCACGATCCAGCCCTTCTACGCGCCGATCGAGGCCGACGGCGACGCAGTGCCGCAGGCCGCGCGGACGTCGCTCGCGCCGGCGGAGGAGCGCGAGCCCACCGCGGAGGACGCTCGCGACGTGGCAGAGCGCCAGGGCGACAAGTCGTTCTCCGGTGCCGGGCAGGGCACGGCACTGGCCCCGAGCGGGGCGCGGCGCCCGCCGGCCGTCCCTGACGAGAGCTACCTCGACCCCTGCTGGGACAGCGACAACGGGCGTGGTGAGTACGGCCGCGTCTACAACCGCTTCGCCTGGTGCCAGCGTGGTCGCATCGGCGGCGAGGTGCGCGACGAGGACGACGACGTGGTGGGGACGGTCAGCATCATCTTCCGGGCCGCGGCGTACGGGCGGGACGACGGCAACCGCGACGTGCGGGTCTTCCTGCGCACCGAACCCGGGTCGGCGGACTATCAGGCATTCTTCCCGTGGGACGAGGCGTCGCTGCGCAGCGCGATCATGCACCTGTGGGTCGACTGCGACAACTTCCTCGACGGATGCTCCGCGGGGGGTGCGACGGCGGGCAAGACGATGGACGAGTGGGACAGGGATGGGAGTTGGCACTCGTGGACGGTGGCCTCCGCGAATGCCGGCGACGGTCTCGACAAGGTGAAGCGACACCTGTGGCACTTCAAGTCCAGGGTCTTCTCCAGCGTGTTGCCGGGCGTGCCTGCGAAGAAGATTGCCCAGTCGCACACCGTGCGGTGCGACTCCGCGTCGGTCGGTTTCGCCCTCAGTCGGTCCAAGGCGTGCGTCTTCGACGACGTCATCCCTCATCTGCAGTATTCGGCCATCAGCGCCAAGCACGGTGAGGTGGCCCGGCACATCCAGTGCGCACTGGATCCCGGCTGTACGTCGTGGCCCCTGAAGGATGGCAAACAGGTCCCGGGCAAGTTCGTCGACAACCGCGACGCGCCCGGTCTGCACCGGATCACCGAGAAGGTGCCGAGCCACCCCGACGGCGTCACCTACTACTCGCGGAACAGCTACCAGAAGGACCAGGCCTGCCAACAGGGCACGCCGTACTTCGCGCTGGGTCTGCCGGCGCACCTGTACAAGCCGCCTGCGCAGCAGTGCGACGAGTTCCCCTTCGCCTCCACTCGGGAGGGCGCCGGCGTTGGAGACTGGAACTTCTCCGTCCTCGGTGTGACGGCGGCGGTCAACGGCTGCGCCGGGAGGGAGTTGCAGCGGTACTACCGCGACGACCGGATCCTGGTGTGGCAGCCGGGCGTCCCCACCGCGGCGGAGGACGAGTTCTTCGTGCACATCACCGACGCACCCGACACCGGAGACCCGGCAGCCTGCGAGGAGGACCCGGACGAGGGTGGCGATCCCGACCAACCCCCGACAGTCGACGCGGGGCAGGACGTCAGCGGCGACGAGGGTTCGGTAATCACCCTCAGCGGCAGCGCGTCCGACGCGGAGACCACTCCGACGACGGGGTGGACGTACGCGCCGGGGCCGGGCACCGACCCGGGCGCCGCCTGCTCCTTCACCGCCGAGGGCAGCACCACCACCGGCATCACCTGTACCGATGACGGCACCTACACGGTGACGCTGTCGGCCAACGACGGCGTCAACGGTTCGGTCAGCGACAGCGCGACGGTCACGGTGCACAACGTGGCACCTGCGGTCGCGGGACCGCAGCCGGCCACGATGACGGTGGCCCCCACGGCCACGTCGTCCGCCGGCATCGTCACGCCCACGCCGTGGCAGGTGTTCCGGGTCGGGCAGTCGGTCAAGCTGACCGCCAACTTCACCGACCCTGGCCTCAACGACACCCACGTGTGCTCGGCCAACTGGGACGACGGCACCTCGCAGACGTTCACCTCACGGGGACGGCAGTGCGTACGCGAGCACACCTACACCACGCCGGGGATGTACACGATCAGCACCGGTGTCGCCGACGACGACGACGGCGTCGCCGACGCGGCCAGCGTCATGGTGATCGTCTACGACCCGGAGGGCGGTTTCAGTACTCAGGGTGGCTTCCTCGATTCGCCGGCCGGTGCTCTCACCGGCGCCCCAAACGTGGCGGGCAAGTTGACCTTCACGTTCAACCCGAAGTACCTGCCCGGTGAGACCGGTCCCGTACCGGGCGGCGGCAAGGTGTCGGCATCGCTGCAGGGAACCTCGTTCGACCTCGATTCGACCGCGCTGGAATGGCTCGTCGTCACCCTCGACGACAAGGTCGCGGTGAAGGGCACCGGCACCGTCGACGGCGTACCCGGATACGGCTTCGTCGCGTACGGCTTCGATGACCCCGATGCCTCCCGGCTCGTCGTGTGGCCGTTGTCGGCCGGAGAGTATCCGCAGAACACGGTGCTCTACGACAATCGTGGCACTGCGGGGTACGACCTGGACGTGAGCGACCCTCAACCGCTGGCGGGAGGATCACTCCAGGTGCACCAGTAGTGTCGGTTGGGTGCCCGTGACGGAATCGTCCCGGGCAGCCCATCGATTCAGTGACGCGCTGACGACCGTGCCCGCCTCCTCTGTGGGGCGGGCACGGTCACCGCCAGAGAGGACACCCGATGCCCCGACGGCTGACTCGCCTGGAGACCGAGGTGCTCGTCTTTCGGCGCATGATCGTGCTGCTGGACGACGAGGGCGACTACGAGGCGTCCGGCCAGGAATGGTTGTCGGTCTCCCCGAACTGCGTCATCGCGTTCAGCGCCGGTGCCACCGACCATTTCGCCAGTGTCACTCTGGAGATCTGGGACGGGCCGCCGCCCCCGCTCGACGGGTGGGAGAGCAGCCAGGCGGGACGCGTCCGGCTGGACAGCGGCTACCTGCAGGTTCAGCCAACCGACACGCATGTTCTCCGGATCGGGCCAGCAGGCCGGTACGAGGTGCGGGCGTACAGCGCCGGGCGGTCCCGAATCGCTGCCCTGACGCCACGATCGGGCATCGAGGAACTACGCGGCGTGGAGTCGTTCCTGTTCCAGTTCTGGCCGGCCGAGCCGTCCAGCTGAACGGCACCTGGATTCTGGCGTCTGAAATCGGGCGGCGTGGTCAGGTGGTCGTGAGTTCGGCGGCCCCGAAGGAGACCGCGAATCGCTTGCACCAGATGGAGACGCTGCGAAAGTCTCGCGGGTCAACCGATGCCGCCAGCTCGTACACCTGGTCGCCCCGATTGCCCTTGAGCCTTGCCAGCTCGACCCATTCGCCGTCATCGAACACGCGCCAGCCGGCCGTGCCTCGGGTCACCGGCTGGTCGGTCAGCCACACCCGCAGGTCCGGACCGTTCGACGTGTCCAGGTCTCGAATGACGAGCTGGTGGCGCCCGTCGGCGAGCCGGACGATCTCGGCACTGCCGGTCGTCTTGTGCTCGTGAGTGACGAACTCGCCGGCGGCCAGGATCTCGTTCCCCGCTGGTGTGGCGGCCGAGGCCGCGTGGGGCGGGGTCGCGGACGCCGGAGTGGTGGTGGCTGGTGTCGTCCCTGTGGGGGGAAGTGCGTCGTCGACGTATGTGTCGGTAAACAGCTTCCACGGCTGGAACCAGTAGGCAGCCACAATCGCCATGACGACAGCGGAGGCGAGACCGGCCCGTACCAACCGTGACCGGAAGATCCTTTTTCTCACCCCCGCAGCGTACGACCACCGCAGCCGTCGAACTGGCCGCGAACCCTTTCGGAACCCTTACGACGTGCGCCTCCGCTCCGATCGGCACTTCCGGCTCTTGGCCTGCCCTGTGGTACGGCCGGACCTGGTACAGCCGGCTTTCCAGATCTCGCTGACAGAATTCTCATCCGCTCTGAATACTGGATGCTGCACCGCTCCCACGGCCGGGAGTGCGGGCCCGTACGCGGCCGCCAACGAACGCCCTGTCGAAACATCCTCGTCGTCCGGTTTGCGCTATCACGTCCAGCGGATAGCGGGGCCTCTCGAAAGGAATGCCGAGATGAACGCCGCTTCTGACATGTCTGCCCAGGAGGCAGGGATGCCGACCATCGTGCTCGTCCACGGGGCATTCGCCGACTCGTCGAGTTGGAATGGGGTGATCGCTCACCTCAAGCGGCGGGGTTACCCGGTCATTGCCATCGCGAACCCACTGCGCGGTGTGCAGAAGGACGCCGCTTACGTTCGATCTGTTGTGGACACCGTCTCCGGCCCGGTCGTGATGGCCGCTCATTCGTACGGCGGATCAGTAATGACCGAGGCTGCGGATGGTGCCTCCAACGTGAAGGCTCTGGTGTACGTCGCCAGCGTGAGCCCGGACGTCGGCGAAAGCGTGGCCCAGTTGACCACCAAGTTCCCGGGAAGCGCGCTCCTCACGTCCATCAAGATGGTGCCTTTCCCCCTCGACGAGGGTGGCACGGCCACGGAGCAGTACATCTATCAGGACAAGTTCCCGGCGGTGTTCGCCGCCGACGTCGACCTCGAAACCGCTGAGCTGATGGCGGTGACGCAGCGGCCGCCCACCGAAGCCGCCCAGACGGAGAGTGTGACCAAGGCCGCCTGGAAGACGATCCCGTCCTGGACCCTGATCACCACCCAGGACATGGGGGTTCCGCCGGACCTGCAGCGCTTCATGGCCAAGAGGGCCGGGTCCACGACGGTCGAGATCGACGCGTCCCACGCCGTGGCAGTCTCTCAACCCGGCCCGGTCGCAGACCTCATCGACACCGCTGCCCGCTAGGTGCGGCACCCGGCCGGCACGCGTCTCCGAGCGAGACCTCGGTGTTCGTGGCTCGCTCCTGACGAGGCCGGGTGGTGATGGCGTAGCCGGTGGTGGTGACGCCCAGTGCCACTCCCCAGCCGAGGAACACCAGCAGGGTGGCGCTCACCGCCCATCCCTCCCGCACATCCGACCAGTGCGTGTCCCCGGTGAGTACCTGCCTCACGAGCACCGCGGCGCTCAAGACGCTGTAGGTCACCAGCGTGAGCGCCACCACCCCGGCGGGGGTCACCGCCAGGAGCCGGGGGACCGGGCGCCCCCGCAGTCCCGGCACCCAGCGTGGGAACTGCTGACCCCAGCGCTGTATCAACCCGAGAACGAGCAGGCCGGCGAGCGGCGGGACGAGGGTGATCGCCACGCCGGTCCAGGTCGAGAGGCTCCGGTGGATGTCATCCAGTTCCCGCTGGGAAATCCCGAACGGAACGCCGAGCACCCACAGCCCGTGCGGCACGGCCCAGCCGACCACCGGCAGAGCGACCGCCACGTACGCCCAGCGGCGGGTCCACCGCGGCACCGGCTGGTATCCGGCCGCCTGCGCTCCGCGCTGCGGAGCGCAGGCGTTGGCGAGCCCGGCGAACAGGAGACCGCCGGTCGCCAGCGCGAGCCGTGCGCCGAGGTCGCGCCAGTCCGAGGGGCGTCCCGCCAACGCCGCAGGGATCTCGAAGAGCAGATGCAGCGGGAACGCGAGGACCAGGAGCAGCGCGGCCGCCGCCCAACTGCCGGCGGCCGGGTAGCGGCCGGGGAACCGGACCGCGTACACGACCAGCACCGCGAGGGCGGCACCGACTCCCACCGCTCCCCACCCCGCCGAGAACGGCAGTGTCCCGACCTGGTTCGCGCCGCATCCGCCCGTCGGGTCGACAAGATTGGTGCGGTCGCAGGCGGTGTACCCCCACCGGCCACCCGCGATCCAGTACGCCCGCACCGTCAGCTCGGCGACGACGAACACGACGCAGGCCACCGCCCACGGCCGGACTTGAGGAGCGGCAGTTTGTCGGGGGGAACGAGCCGAAAGACCTGACATGCCAACCCCCTGTGGATCGTCCTGACGACGTGCCGGATTCGTGGCCGCGCGGCGTTCCGGGGCCTGCATGCGCCCTGGCCGTCGCCTCGCCGTCATCGCTTGACCATCTAATGCTCTGTGGCGACGGTCGGGGCTGTCCTCCCGGTAGAGGGGGGACGCGCTCCCTCCACCGGGGGAGTGCAGACCTGGAACGGCCCAGTTGTATGGGGTTGGAGGGGCGGTCCGGTGTGCGCGAGGACATTGTCGAGTGGGTGGGTGTGGACATGGTCGACTGGTATGCGCGGGCCGACATGGGTGGTGGCGTCATCCGGATCTCGGAACCGCACGTCAACGAGCTGGTGTCGGCGAACTTCTGGTGGTTGCGCGGCAACGATCGTGGCGTCGTGGTCGATGCCGGGCTCGGTGTCGTCGCGTTGCGGGAGGCGATTCCGGTCCTGTTCGAGCGGGATCCGATGGTCCTGCTCACCCACGCGCACCTGGATCATGTCGGTGGGGCGCCCGAGTTCGGTGACCGGGCAGCCCATCCCGCCGAGGCGGAGCTCCTGGCAGCGGGGATACCGGCGAGCCTGTACGGCGCGGAGCTCTACGACAAACTCGGGATCGACGCGGCGGGAGAACCAGTCCCGGAGCTCATGATCGGCGCCTTGCCCGCTCCCGGCTATGACCCGGGTACCTACCGGGTCGAACCGATGACCCTGAACCGCCTGCTCGACGACGGCGACCGAATCGACCTGGGTGGGCGAGTGCTGACTGTGCTGCACCTTCCCGGCCACACACCGGGAAGCGTCGCCGTGCTGGAGGAGCGCACCGGGACCTTGTATTCCGGCGATGTCATCTACGACGGTGCCTTGATCGACAACCTGCCGAACTCCGACGTGGCCGCCTATCGGCGAAGCCTGGAGTTCCTCGCCGACCTCGACGTGTCCGTCGTCCATCCCGGCCATGGGCACAGCTTCGACAGGACACGCCTTCGCCAGTTGGCCGAGACCTACCTGCGCGGGAAAGCCCAGGGTGGGCGGTAGCCGTAGGCGGCATCAGGCGCACCACCATGGCTGTCCCGTGCCTGTCTCCGACCTCGGTCTGTGTCTGTCAGCTGCTTCTGACAGATCCTCGGAATCAATCATCTGGTCACCGGGTCGCCGGCGCGGTACACGGCGAGCGGGCGGCGCAGTACGGTGATGTCGCTCGTCGGGTCGCCGTTCACGACCAGCAGGTCGGCGTCGAATCCGGAGCGGACCCGCCCCTTGCTCCGCGCGAGGCCACACACCTCGGCGCCGACCGAGGTGGCGGCGGCGAGGGCCGCGGTGGCGGGGACGCCGCACGCGACGTACTCGATGAGCGTCTCTGGCAGGATCCCGTGCGGCTTCGCCGGGCCGAGGCCCGCGTCCGAGCCGGCCACCAGGCGGACCCCGGCCCGGTGCAGGGTGGTGACGCCGTCGCGCAGCGTCGCCTCGCTGAGCCCCAGCCGCGCCGCCATCGCCACCACCTCCGGTGGCGTGACCACGGCAGGGTCGGTGCCGAGCGTCGCACAGACCGCCACGCCGGACGTGGCCAGGCGGTCCGCGAGCTCGTCGGGGACGCGGGCGCCCATCGCGCTCACGCACGTGCAGTGTTCGATGCCGTCGACACCGACGCGCAGCGCCTGCTCCACCGCGCTGAGCGCGTGCGCGTGCGCGGTCACCGGCAGGCCCAGGTCGTGCGCCCGGGTCAGCGCGGCGGTCAGCTCTTGGTCGGTGAACTGAGGCCGGGTGGTGTCGGTGCCGGGGGTGAACACCCCACCGCTGGCCATGACCTTCACCAGGTCAGCGCCGGCCTCCGCCCGCAGCCGCACGGCCTCGCGGATCCCGTCGACGCCGCTCGCCTCACCCCCCATCGACCAGCAGTGCCCGCCGACGCTGGTGACCGGCGCGCCCGACGCCACCACCGTTGGCAGATCGTCGCCCACCTCCCGGTCCCGCCACCGGAGCACGGCGCCGCGCCGGTCGCCCAGATCGCGAACCGCCGTGACGCCGGCCGCCAGGTGCGAGCGCAGTGACGCCTCGATGACCGCGTCGAGATCCGGCTCGGGACGCTCGGCGAGTCGGCCGAGAGCGTCGGGCCCAGCGTCGGCACACAGGTGCACGTGCGCATCGATCAAGCCGGGCAGCACGGTGCCGTCCGGGTCCTCGCGCACCGGCCAGCCCTCCGGCACCTCGGCCCGACCCCGGCGCACCTCGACGATGCGCCCGTCGTCCAGCAGGAGCAGCACCCCGCCGCCCACCAGCCGCTCGCCGTCGAACATCCGCGCCGCCCGGACAGCACGTCTCGTCATCGACCCTCCCCGTCACGTTGAGCCGTTTCGGCCAGACTCTCAGCTGACGGTGCTCCCGCACACGGGGCTCCGTCAGGCTGCCAATGAAATGCCTACGTATCGAGGAGCAGGGCTTCGGCTCCCACCGGTCGAAACCCGGCCGCCTGGAAGGCGCGCACACTGCGCGCGTTGCCGGCGGCCTGTTGTGCCCAGACCGGCTGTCCGGCGGGGACGAGATGCCGGACTGCTGTCGCCAGTGCCCGCCCCAGGCCCCGGCGGCGACATCCCTCGTCGACCTCGATCGCCGTCTCCCAGCGACCTGCTACGCCTCGGCCGAGAACGACCACTCCGCCGTCGGCCGCCCAGACGCGGACGTCATCACGGCGCTTACGTGCCCTGGCTTCGCGGGGATGACCGGCGTTCACAACCTCGTTCAGCTTCAGAGGGGGTGCACCCGGAAGAGGGCTCGCGACTGTCAGGAGGTCGATGGTGTCCGTGGACCGCCGCGTGCGGTCGAGCAGCGCAGCCAAGAAGCGTGGATTCATCGCGGCGGCCAGGCCGTCGCAGTCGAGAGCGGCCAGGGTGCGACGTACCCACTGGGGGTCTTCGTCGGTGAACACCACCGAGTGCGCGGTGAATGCGATCACTCCGGCATCGCGGTGGCTTGGCTGCGGTACGACGGTGGTCCCGCCGTCCGGCGGCGGGAAGCGCCCGTGTGCTGCCGCGTCCAGGATGTCGGCCAACGTGCTGCCCATGGTTGTCTCTCCTCTTGGGACTCGCCGGGTGCTGGAGGCGGGAGCTCCTTGCAGCGGGTGAACGTCCACGTGTGCGGCCAGTCAGCGTCAGTGTGTGGGCGGCGGTGCCGAAGCTCGCGCGCGCTCGGGTCGGGTCAGGCTGAGGTACGAGGTGGCGGCGACCAACAGGCCCAGGCCCCACAGGGTGTAGGCCGGCAGCACGACGGCCAGGAACCACGTCGCCCCGCTCACGTTGTTGCCGGTGGCCCAGGCGGTCATGCCGCCGACGCCGAAGTACGTGGTGAGGCCGGCACCCACGAATCTCCGGTGCCTTGCTCGACACGAAACCGTGCACGATCTCGGCGATGAAACGTGCCACGCATGCGACGACCGCCAGGTACCCGGCGACGTACGCCCAGGACGGCGAGGGATCGTCTCGCCGCTCGGCCGAACGGCCCTGAACGCGACCGCAGCTCTGGCAGGCGTCACCTGCCCGCCGTTGCGGCGATCCGTGGAGCGCCCCGGACGGCCCACCAGCCATGGACAACCGCGTACGTGGCGACCCACACCGCGGCGGCCGCTGGTCCCCACCCTCCCAGACCCATCGACGCCGGAACCCGTCAACCACGAAGACCACCATGGACCGATGATCGCTGGCGATGGATGGTCTCTCCTCCCCGCCGCAGGGGAGTGCGCTGCCTCTGCCGGGGGATTGGCCGTCCTTGGCGGTCCTCGGCCTGCTCGAGCACCACGGTCAGCGGGTCCAAGCTCCTGGTCGAGGTATCAAGAGCCACCCCCGCTCTTGAGGCGGCGGACTGGCCGGCTTGACCGCGGTGAGTCGGCCCCCACGGTCCCCCTGAGCGAGGGAATCAGGTGGCTCTCCCGGGGGAGGTCGGTCGCGGGCGCTCCGGGAAAGGTGATGGGCATTCGACGAATGGAGGGAGGGAGCCATGAGCCTCACCCATGCCCGCCCGTCCCGCTGGGCGGTTGCCGCTGCCTACGCCGTGCCGCTCTGTGTTCTACCGTCAGCCATCTGGCGTTTGACCGGAGCTACGGGCAGCACTGTCGGCTGGTATCTGACCACCCTGTCCGTCCTGTCCATGGCCCTCGCCATCCTGACACTCGGGCTCGTTCACCAGTGGGGCCAGCGTCTTCCCCGCTGGCTCGGCGGCAGACCAATTCCGCCTCGCGCCGTGACACGGCTGGCGATCAGTGGCGGCCTACTGCTCGTGGCCATCTGCGCCTACTTCCTCCTGAACCAGGCGTTCCACTTCGTCGATCGGGGTTGGAGCCCGGCCGCGATGCAGGACGCGGTCGTGCACGAGCGGCCGGGCTGGGACACCTTGCGGTACTACGTTCCACTGCTGGCCTGGGGCCCGCTGTTGATGGCCGTCGGCCTTGACCATCGCAGGCGTGCCCTGCGGTGAAGGCGACCAGAGTGACGGCTGCGGGCCCGGGCGCCACGCCCGACACCGAGAGTGGACGCTGACCGGCGTCCGTCTCGATGGCCGAGGTTGTCGAGGCCGAGCGGCGAGGACGCCGATCGGCCGCCGAGGCGCACATCGCGCCTCGGCGGCCCATCGGTTCGGTTGTCGCCTCAGCCGTTGTCGATCAGGCTGGCGATCTCGTTGTAGATCAGGTGCGCCTTCGCGCCCTGGTTGGACGGGCAGCCGCCCAGGTGGTGCAGGGCGATCACACGGTGGCTGGCGTTCAGCACCGGCGAACCCGAGTTGCCGCCGGACGTGTCACAGCTGTAGCTGATGTTCCAGGTGTTGTAGTTGGCGTTCCGGACGGTGCAGGTCGCGCCGTTCTGGGTGTCCTCGTAGATCGACAGGCGCTTCGGGCTGCCGTCGCCGTGCCCGGGCACGTACATCCGGGTGCCGTTGCTGGTGGCGGTGGTCGCCAGGTACAGCGTGCCGAATCCCTGGATGGAGGCGAAGTTGTTGACCGAGAACAGGGCGTAGTCCAGCTCGCCGGAGCCGCCGCTGCTCACCTTGTAGAGGGTCGCGCCGCTGACCTTGGTGCCGGCGCCGGGGTTCCCGCCGCCGCAGGTGGCGCACTGGTAGTTGAACTGCATCTCGCTGCCGCTGACGGCGGACTGCGTGGAGAAGCAGTGCTTGTTCGTCAGCATCCGGTTGGTGTCGCCGACCCGCCAGGTGGTGCACAGTCCACCGCCGCTGATCAGCAGGCGCGCCACCGCCCTGCCGCGGGCGTACTCGGTGGGGTGGCTGTTCTGGTAGCAGACCACGTCCCGTCTGGCGTCGGTGCTGCACACGGACTGGATGGAGAAGTTGTGCTGGGTGACCTCCGTGCGGTCGTATCCGCGCCAGAACCGGTCGATGGTGGCCGCGCTGCCACGTGAGGGGCGGCTGCTGTGCAGCGTCACCACGGCGGTGTCACCCTCCACCGACATGGCCCAGAAGCCCGGCTGTCCGTCGGTGGTGTAGTCCGAACCGGTCGCCCGGTTCAGGTGGCGGTCGTACCGGTAGCTCTCCTTGCCGTCGCGGCTCGACACCGTGACGTAGTCGCCCTGGCCCAGACGCAGCGAGCTGAAGTGGACCTTGACGTAGGTGGCGCCGGGGTGCTGAATGATCTGAGTCCTGCCGTCACTGGCGTAGGACAGCGAGCTGTCGACGGTGCGGAGTTCACCGACCGTGGTCACACCCTCGGCCGAGAATTGGTTCGATTCCGGTGCCCGCTCGGATTGCGGGGCGAGAGGCCGAGCCGAGTACGCCTCGGCGGCGGGTACCGACAGCAGGCTCAGCCCGAGTGTGCAGGCAGCGAGCGCGACCGCCCCCGTTCGTAGGCGGCGCAGGGCATGTTTCATCTGTCGCTCCTCCCCAGGAACCAGCACCGAGACGTGCTTCAGCCTTCATACCGGAGACCGCTCATTACATGCAAGCTCATCGATGTAATGGCTACCTGCCGCGTCGCTTCCCGCGCCTCACTTCCATGGGATGCGCCCCGATGTGTGGCAAATGAGCTGCCTGCTCGCGACCCGGTCCGATCCAGGTCGCAACCGTCTCGGGACTGAGGCCGCTCTACCGGCGGCGCCGGGCGTCGGCCTCGGCGTCGAGCAGGTCGTTCAGTGCCAGTGCCGAGTTGATCAGGGAGAGGTGACTGAACGCCTGCGGGTAGTTGCCGATCTGCTCCCCGGTCGAGGCGATCTCCTCGGCGTACAGGCCGAGGTGGTTGCTGAAGGTGAACATCTTCTCGAAGGTGAGCCGGGCGTCGTCCAACCGACCGGAGCGGGCCAGCGCCTCGACGTACCAGAACGTGCACATGTTGAAGGTGCCCTCGTGCCCGGGAAGGCCGTCGGGGGAGTGGACCGGGTCGTACCGGTGGACCAGGCTGTCGGAGACCAGTTCGCGCTCGATCGCCTTCAGGGTCGACTGCCAGAGGGGGTCGCTCGGCGTCACGAAGCCGACCGCCGGCATGGCGAGCAGGGCCGCGTCCAGCACGTTCTCGTCGTACGCCTGCACGAAGCTGCCGCGTGCGTGGTGGTATCCGCGGGCCATGACCTGGTTGTAGATCCTGTTGCGCTGCTCCGACCAGCAGGTGAGGTCGCCTGGGCGGCCCGTGCGGGTGGCGAGGCGGATGGCCCGGTCCAGCGCGACCCAGGACATCACCCGGCCGAAGGTGTAGTTGCGGGGGTGGTGGCGGCTCTCCCAGATGCCGGCGTCGGGCTGGTCCCAGTGGTGGCAGAGCCAGTCCACGAGTCGGACCGTGCTCTTCCACACCTGGTGCGAGACGCGGATGCCCTGTTCGTCGGCGAGGTGCATGGCGTACAGGGCCTCGCCGTGGATGTCGAGTTGGAGCTGGTCGGCGGCGCCGTTGCCGATCCGCACCGGTCGGGAGCCCCGGTAGCCCTCCAGGTGGTCGAGAATCTCCTCGTGCAGGTCGGAGGAGCCGTCCACCCGATACATGATCTTCAGCGGGTCCTGGTGGTCACCGGCCTCGCGGATCCGCTCGTCCAGCCAGTCCATGTATCGGCTGACCTCCTCGGTGAAGCCGAGGCCGAGCAGCGCGTGCACCGAGAACGACGTGTCGCGTACCCAGGTGTAGCGGTAGTCCCAGTTGCGGGTGCCGCCGACCAGCTCGGGCAGCGCGGCGGTGGGCGCGGCGATCATCGCGCCGGTCGGCGCGTACGTCATGAGCTTCAGCGTGATGGCCGAGCGCTCGACCATCTCCCGCCACCGCCCGGTGTATCGGGAACGCTCGACCCAGCGTCGCCAGTAGTCCCGGGTCCACTCGAACATCCCCTGGACCTCTCCCGGCGGGATGACCCGTGGCTCCGTGCCAACCGTCTCCAGGACCACACCGCCGGTGTCGCCCTCGTTCAGGGTGCCGTACGCGACCAGGTCGCCGTCCTCCAGGCGGACGTCGCCTCCCTGCGACATGAGCTGCCGCACCGGGTCGACCGGGTTGAAGGTCAGCGCCGCTGACCGGCTGCGGAAGACGTACCCGTTGCGGTGGCGCTCCAGCTGGTGCTCATCCCGCGCGTAGTTGAACCGGGGCCGGCACTCGACCCGGAACCGCATGCTGCCCCGGACCATGTTGACCATGCGGACCAGGCGGTGCGAGTCAGTGGCCCGTTCGCCGGTGACCGGCATGAAGTCCATCACCTCGGCGACGCCGTCCGCGCTGATGAACCGGGTGATCAGGATCGGGGTGCCAGGCAGGTAGAGCTGCTTGGTGACGTACCGGACGTCGTGCGGGGCGATGCGGAAGTAGCCACCCCGCTCGCGGTCCAGCAGGGCGGCGAAGATGCTCGGCGAGTCGAAGCGCGGCGCGCAGAACCAGTCGATCGTTCCGTCGCACGTCACCAGCGCGGCGGTCTGCAGGTCACCGATGAGCCCGTGATCCTCGATCGCCGGATAGCTCTCCACGTCGCCTCCCGGTCTCGACAGCCTCCTGCGCAGTAACCTAAGGGAGGAATTGTCAAGTTTTGGTCGATTCGTGGTGCGCCACCCACTCGCGCGCCCTGGCGCGCCCGGCCAGCCCGGAGGGTGCGGGCCGATGATGCGGGAGACCGCCCGCGCCCGGTAAGGTCCCCGCGTGCTGCGGCGGTGGACCCTGACGATCCTGATGGCGGCGTGCGGCGTGCTGGTCTTCGTGGCGCAACTGGCCGCCGGTCTGCCCGTCGTCGGCAGCGTCGAGTTGCTGATCTTCTTGGCGCTGGCACTGCTGCTGTCGCCGTGGGCCTTCCCCCGCTCGGTGGACGCCGCCGAGGCGCAGCGGGCCAGCGCGGCCGACGGCCGGCCGATCGTGTACTGGCGCCCCGGCTGTCGTTACTGCCTCCAGCTCCGGTTCTCCCTTGGCCGGCTCGCCCGGCGGGCGCACTGGGTGGACATCTGGCACGACCCGGCGGGTGCTGCCGCCGTCCGGGCGGTGGCCGGTGGCAACGAGACCGTGCCCACCGTCGTGCTCGGCGGTCAGGCTGTCGTGAACCCCGACCGGGCCTGGCTTCGCGAGCAGCTCCGCTCGTCCTGAGCACGCACGGCGCCCGGCGAGCATCGAAGGACGGCGCCGCCTGTACCCGGACCTCGACTTTTCCTGGGTCGCGAATTCGCGATGTTCTCAATCCAGGCACGCAGACCTAGCTGATCGTCGATGTCTGGACTAACGTGCGGCCTCACCAGATCAAGGAGGCGTGCCGTGACTCAACCTCCCGACCCATCCGAGACAGTCGCCCAGGTCGAACGGTTCGGCTACCGGCAGGAACTGACCCGGACCCTCAGCTTCACCGATCTGCTCATCTACGGACTGATCTTCATGGTGCCGATCGCCCCCTTCGGCATCTTCGGCAGCGTGTACGCCGGCTCCGGCGGCATGGTCGCGCTGGCCTACATCATCGGCATGGTGGCGATGATGTTCACCGCCCTGTCGTACGCGCAGATGGTCCGCGCGTTCCCCATGGCCGGCTCCGTCTACAGCTACGCCGGTCGGGGCATCGCACCGCCCGTCGGCTTCCTCGCCGGCTGGGTGATCCTGCTCGACTACGTCCTCGTGCCCGGTCTGCTCTACCTGGTGGCCAGCGTGGCCATGCACTCCCTCGTGCCCGGCGTGCCGGTGTGGGCGTGGCTGGCGGCCTTCGTCGTGCTCAACACCGTCGTCAACTACTTCGGCATCCGGATGACCGCCCGGGTCAACCGGGTGATGCTCGCCGCCGAGCTGGTCATCCTCGTGATCTTCCTGGTCGTCGGCGTGGTCGCGCTGGCGCAGGGCAAGGGTGCGGGCTTCTCGCTCCGGCCACTGTTCGACGCGGACACCTTCTCCTGGCCGCTGGTCTTCGGCGCGGTGTCGATCGCGGTGCTCTCCTTCCTCGGCTTCGACGGGATCTCCATGCTGGCCGAGGAGAGCCGCGAGGAGGCCCGGCAGATCGGCCGGGCGATGGTCGCGGCGCTGCTGCTGGCCGGTGCCCTGTTCGTCGTGCAGACGTGGGTCGCGGCCCTGCTGGTGCCGGACGCGCCCGGCCTGCTCGACAACGGCGACCCCGAGGGAACCGCGTTCTACGACGCGGCCCGGGCGGCCGGCGGGGGCTGGCTGGCCGGGCTGACCGCCCTGGCCACCGCGATCGCCTGGGGCTTCGCCAACTCCCTGGTCGCGCAGGCCGCGACCTCCCGACTGCTGTACGCGATGGCCCGCGACCGGCAGATGCCGCGCTTCCTCGCCCGGATCAACCCGAAACACAAGGTGCCGGCCCACGCCACCCTGCTGGTCGCCGCGATCTCCCTGGCGCTCGGCCTCTACATGGCCAGCCGGGACGACGGCATCTCGCTGCTGTCCACACTGGTCAACTTCGGTGCCATGACGGCGTTCCTCGCGCTGCACGTCTCCGTCGTGACCCACTACGTCGTGCGCAACGGCAGCCGGGACTGGTTGCGACACCTGGTGGTGCCGGTGATCGGGTTCCTGATCCTGCTCTACGTCGTGATCAACGCCAAGGTCGCCGCCCAGGTGCTCGGCTTCGTCTGGCTGGGCGTCGGGCTGCTGGTCCTGCTGGCCTTCTACCTGACGGGCCGGCGTCCCGAACTGCCCGCGCTCGTCGACGTCGCCCACGACAGCACCGACCAGCCAGTGAAGGAGCCGCAGTGAACACGGACGTGGTGAAGTACCGGCCGGAGCCGGACGAACTCTCCTACACCTTCGGCGGGCGCGAGGCGGTGCTGCGGGTGCGACCGGGCACGATCCTCGAGCTGTACACCGAGGACTGCTTCGGCGGCCGCGTCCGGAGCACCGACGACCTGCCGTCGCAGGTCTGCCAGTTCCCGTACCTCAACCCGGTGACCGGGCCGATCCACGTCGAGGGAGCCGAGCCCGGGGACACCCTCGCCGTGCACTTCATCTCCATCGAGCCGGCCCGGGACTGGGCCGTGTCCACCACCTTCCCGCACTTCGGCGCGCTCACCGGCACCCACACCACGGCGACCCTGCAACCCCCACTCGACGAGGTGGTCTGGCGGTACGACGTCGACGTCGCCGCGGGCACGGCGACGTACCGGGCACGCCGGGGCGACTACACCGTGGCGCTGCCCCTGGATCCGATGCACGGCACCGCGGGGGTCGCACCCGGTGCTTTCGAGGCGCGGATGACGATCACCCCGGACGCGCACGGCGGCAACATGGACACCCCGGAGCTGCGGGCCGGAGTCACCGCGTACTTCGGCGTGAACGTGTCGGGAGCGCTCTTCGCACTCGGTGACGGGCACTGCCGGCAGGGCCATGGCGAGGTGTGCGGCACCGGCATCGAGGCGGCCATGAACACCACGGTCGTGGTGGACGTCGTCAAGGGGGTCGGCACACCGTGGCCGCGGCTGGAGTCGGACGACGCACTGATGTCCACCGGCTCGGCCCGTCCGCTGGAGGACGCCTACCGGATCAGCCAGCACGACCTGGTCACCTGGACCGCCGAGCTGGTGGGGCTGGACCAGCTCGACGCGTACCAGCTGGTCAGCCAGGCCGGTGAGGCTCCGGTCGGCAACGTGTGCGACCCGAACTACACGATGGTGGCGAAGGTGGACAAGCGCTATCTGGGCGGCGTCGGCGGGTACGACGGGGTGCACGGCCGGCTGCGTGAGACGGCCCGCCGTTTTCTGACCCACCGCTGATCTAGTACCAGAAGGCTTTGACCACGGCGTCTCCCGCTCGCGCCGCCCGCTGGTAGAAGGCACGCAGGGCGTTGTGATGACCGAGGTAGATGTTGCTGGCCGCGTTCTCGTCCTCCCATCCGGTGTACGGCGCGGAGAGGCTCCTTTCTGCGATGCGCCAGCGGTCGTCGAAGGAAAGGGTCCGGAGGAAGTCGGCGGTCCTCCGAACGTCAGCCGGTTCGAGGATGACGATCGGTGGTTCGTCTTCAGCCGGGCTGTGTAGGTGACGCCCGCCGAAGATCGGCAGGTTGTTGGCTGCGTTCGTGCCGTCGCCGTCGTCCACGGCCATGGTGTAGAGCTCGTGGACGTGGCCGAAGTCCTTGTCAATGGAATCGGCGATGCCAGCCGCGTACTCCTCCTGGTGCGCACTCCAGGCGGCAGACATGAAGGCAAGCAGCGACGGGAAATCCTCTGGGACCTGGTTGGTGGCGGTGGCCCGCAGGTGCATGTGGAAGCTCACCGTGCTACTCCTTGCCCCGTCGCCGTCTGTGGCGTCGACAATGGTAAGAGTGCCGCCCGCCTTCGTCCTGCACCACCACCGCAAACCACGTCCGCATTTTGACCTGCGGCTCGAGGAGGACGGTGTGCTGCGCTCGTGGGCGGTGCCTCGCGGCCTGCCGGACAGTCCCAGCGACAACCGGCTCGCGATCGCCGTGCCCGACCATCACCTCGATCACCTCACCTACGAGGACGCCGACAAGTCGATCGCCGACATCGGCACGTGGGAGGAGCACGACCGCACCGACCGCCGGATGCTGTTCACGTTGCACGGCCGCACCGGCCGCCGGCGGTACGCGCTCATCCGCACCGGCGAGGGGTGGCTGCTCCACCTGACGAAAGAGCAGCCTCCGGACGAGCGCAGATAGAAGTTCCCGAGGTCCGCCCGTCCCCGGTCACGCCACTGGGGCCACCGTCGCCCCGGCGGCCAGTGGATCGGACGTTTCACCCTCGGGTAACGGGTATTCACGCGTGCCGGCGCGGCCGGCGCCTGAACAGTGTCACGGAGCAAGGGAGTGCGTGTCATGTCCGATTCGCAGCCCACCATCGTCCTCGTGCACGGCGCGTTCGCCGAGTCGGCGAGCTGGAACGGTGTGATCGAGCGGCTGGGCGCCGCGTACGACGTGGTGGCCGCCGCCAACCCGCTGCGGAGCGTCGCAGGCGACGCCGCCTACGTGCGGGACGTGATGCGCGGCATCGGCGGCCCGGTCATCCTCGTCGGTCACTCGTACGGCGGCATGGTGATCACGCAGGCCGCGGCTGACGAATCGTTGGTGCAGGCCCTCGTGTACGTCAACGCCCTCTGCCCGGACACCGGTGAGTCGGCGCTGTCGCTGTCGGCGAAGTTCCCCGGCAGTACGCTCGCCGACACACTGGTGCAGTACCCGGTGTCGACCGGTGGCAACGAGGTGGCGATCGGCCAGGACGCCTACCACGCGCAGTTCGCCGCGGACGTGCAGGCCGACCTGGCCGCGCTCATGGCCCGGACCCAGCGTCCGATCACCGAACAAGCCCTGAATGACGGACTCTCCGGCGACCCCGCCTGGCGATTGCTGCCCAGCTGGTTCGTGTTCGGGGACGCCGACAACAACATCCCGGTCGCCGCGCACCGGTTCATGGCCGAGCGGGCCGACCCGCGGGGCCAGCGCGAGGTCGCTGGCGGCTCGCACGCGATGGCGGTGTTCCGGCCGAGCGAGGTCGCTGAGACGATCATCGAGGCGGTCCGGGGCGTGAGCGCCTGACGTTCCGGCGATCGAGGCGAGTGGATGGTAGTGCCGCTCCGCGGATGTGTGGGGGGATCAGCGCACGGCATGGTGCGGGCGTCGTGCCAGAGCGCATCGCCAGAAGGCGGCAGCGGTCTCCCGCCCTCGGCCGGAATAGGCTTCAACCATGAGTGGTGTGCTCAGTGGTGCCCGAAACACGGTGAATCCCCTTCGCCAGCTCACGATCGACCAGCTTCGCCAACGGACGAGCCTCAAGTGGCGGGAGTACCCCGAGGACGTACTGCCGCTCTGGGTGGCGGAGATGGACGTGCCGTTGGCCGAGCCGGTCGCGCGGGCGATCACCGACGCCGTCGCGCGCGGCGACACCGGCTACACCGCCGGTACGGCGTATCCGCAGGCGCTGGCGGAGTTCGCCCGGCGGCGGTGGGGTTGGGACGGGCTGGCCGTGGAGCGCACCGCGTTGGTGCCGGATGTGATGCACGGCGTCGTCGAGGCGCTGCGGCTGGTCACCGAGCCGGGGGACGCGGTGGTCGTCAGCTGCCCGGTCTACCCGCCGTTCTACGGGTTCGTGGCGCACGCCGGCCGCCGGATCCTGGAGGCGCCACTCGGCGAGGACCTGCGGATCGACCTCGGCACACTGGAGGACGCGTTCCGGCGGGCTCGGGCCGGTGGGCGGCCGGCGGCGTACCTGCTGTGCAGCCCGCACAACCCGACCGGCGTCATACACACCGCCGACGAATTGGCCGCCGTCGCCAGCCTGGCCGAGCGGCACGGGGTCCGTGTGGTCGCCGACGAGATCCACGCTCCGGTGGTGGCCGGCGGAGCGCGGTTCGTGCCGTACCTCTCGGTGCCCGGCGCGGAGAACGGCCTGTCGCTGATGTCCGCCTCGAAGGGGTGGAACCTGGCCGGCCTGCGCGGTGCGCTCCTCATCGCCGGCCCGGCCGCGGCCGGGGACCTCGCCCGCGTTCCGTTCGAGGCCAGCGTCAGCACCAGCCACCTCGGCGTGATCGCCCACACCGCCGCCTTCCGGGACGGCGGCGAGTGGCTCGACGCCGTGTTGACCGGCCTGGACGACAACCGTCGGCTCCTCGCCGCGCTGCTCGCCGAGCACCTGCCAGCCGTCCGTTACCGTCCCGGTCAGGCCACGTATCTCGCCTGGCTCGACTGCCGCGCCCTGGACCTCGGCGACGACCCCGCCACCGTGTTCCTCGACCGCGGTCGGGTGGCGCTCAACTCCGGCTCGGCCTTCGGCGCCGGCGGCGACGGCCACGTCCGGCTGAACCTGGCCACCGCACCGGAGTTGATCACCGAGGCGGTACGCCGAATGGCCACCGCCGTCGCCGGGTCGGCAAAGCCCCTGTTGCCGAAGTGACCACGGCCGTCGTGTCGGCGGTGCCCACCGCTGTCACTGACCGGCTGCGGGTGTCGACGGCCTCAGCGGGCGGCTGTCACCGACCGGTTGGCCCCGGCACCCTCGCCCGCGGGCGACGCGAACGTGGTCCCCGCACCGAAGGCGCCTTCCTGCAAGCCGAGGCTTCCGCTGTCAGCGTGGTCGCCGGCCGTACGCCGCTTGGCCCTGATGACCGCCCCCGCGAACGCCGCCGCGGTCACCACCAACGCCGCCGCCTGCCACATCTGCCGTCTCCTGTTCGGCCGACGCCTCATGCCGATCGCCTCCTCGTTCTCGTGGTCACTCGTGGTCTTTATCGTCTGGAACCGGAGCGGTGGCGAGGGAGCAATCGGCCGGATTGACACGATCGTGCTCGGCGGCGGCAGGCGCTCCGGGCCGGGGTCCCAGCCGGTCCGTTCCGCCGAGCGGAAGGCGGCAGGACCGCACGGTGGCAACGCTCGCGGGTTACCGACGCGATCCTCTCGCCCGTGGAACGGAAGGAGGGGCGTCACCGGCGCTGGCGGTGCCCGGCGGCGTCGACGACACGGTCGACCCGACCGGGACGTCCCGTCGGGCGAGGTGGCGCAGGAGACCTCGGATGTGGTGCTTGTCCGCCGGCGAGACCGTGTCGTCGAGCAACCGTTGGCGGATGGCGCCCAGGTCGGCGTCGACCTCCGTCAGTGCCCGGGGGGCGGGCGGTACGGCGGTGGCGTTCGGCATCGCCAGCGGGCGGATCGCGGCTGCGATGGGGAGCCCCAGGGTGGTGCACAGGCTGCGTACCTTGGCCAGCTCGGGGTAGTGCTGCCAGTCGCCGGCGAGCCAGCGGAACAGCGTCGAGCGGCTGACGCCGGTGTGTCGCGCGATGTCGCCGACGCTCCAACCGCGCTCCTTGCGGGCGTCGGTGACCGCCTGGCGGACGAACTGCGCGAAAGCCTGCTGGGGCGTTGGGGGACTGGTGTCCATCCTCAGACGTGTCTTCCCTCGGTCTGGTGGTGCCTCGGCCTGCGGCGCTCGATGGTCAGATCTGATCACCCATCCCGATGTTCCGACGGCGTGGAGGTGGTGCCGACGTGATCGTCTCCCAGCTTTCGGCGTCGCGCTCGGTTGGCCGGCGAGGATCCCTACTCGTTCGAGACCCGTCGGTTACTCAACCGCCTGGCCGGACAGGGGTGGTCCCGTCGCCGCCGCTGGCTGTCTGGTTGCTGGCCGGATGTCGGGTTTGCTGGCCGTGATCGTGGCGCTCGGGCCAGATGAGGCGACGTGATCTGGGTGCGGCCGGTGGATTCAGGTACCGTCGCCTGTCACACCGTCTTCGCACCAACCTGGCTGCCCGTCGCAGGGGGAGCCGAACCGGAGGGACACAGCCGTGAGGTTCCGTAGCGCAGTCCGCAAGGCCGGCCTCGTCGTGGCGATCGCCGCCCTGGCGGCGAGTGCGGGATGTGCCAAGAAGGATGACAGCGAGGTCCAGGCGAGCGGGGTCAAGCTGGTCCAGGCGGGCAAGCTGACCGTCTGCACCCACCTGCCCTACCCGCCGTTCCAGTCCAAGGACGCCAGCGGCAAGGTCACCGGGTTCGACGTCGAGCTGATGGACCTGGTCGCCAAGGAGCTGGGCGTCGAGCAGACGATCGTCGACACCCCGTTCGAGGGCATCAAGTCGGGTCAGGATCTGAACACCGGCAAGTGCGACGCGGCCGCTGCCGGCATGACGATCACCGAGGAACGGCAGAAGGTGATGAACTTCTCCGACCCGTACTTCGACGCGACCCAGGCGATGTTGGTCAAGACCGGCAAGCCGTACAAGGCCCTCGACGACCTCCGGGGCAAGAAGCTCGGTGTCCAGGCGGCCACGACCGGGCGTGACTACGCCCGGAAGTTCGAGAAGGAGAAGGGCCTGCAGCTCGTCGAGTTCGAGGATCTCGCCGCCCTGCAGCAGGCCGTCTCCAACGGCCAGGTCGAGGCGGGCATCAACGACCTGCCGGTCTGGACCGAGTACCTCAAGAAGAACCCGGGCGGGTTCGAGGTGGCTGCCGAGTTCGACACCGGCGAGCAGTACGGGTTCTCGGTGAAGAAGGACGGCAACCCGGAGCTGCTCAAGAAGATCAACGAGGTGCTGGCCAAGGCCAAGCAGGATGGCTCGTACGACGCGATCTACGAGAAGTGGATCGGCAAGCGGCCCAGCGCGTGATCGAAGCTCATGGCAGGAGGGCGCGCGGCTCGCGCGCCCTCCTCGTAGGTAACTCCCGGGAAGGCAAGGAGCGACGACAGTGAAGCTGCGGCGCCGCCAGCGAGAGCGGCTGTCCCTCTGGCTCCAGTACCTGGCCTTCATCGCCATCATCGCCGTGGTGCTCCTCGCCGCGGACTGGGGCAGGTTGAAGGACGCCTTCTTCCGCGTCGACATCATCGAGTCGATGTTCCCGACGATCATCACCGTCGCGCTGCGCAACACGGTGCTCTACACGCTGGGCGCGTTCGCCTTCGGCCTCGTGTTCGGCACCATCCTCGCGCTGATGCGGCTGTCCCGGGTGGCTCCGTACCGCTGGGTGGCCACGGCCTACATCGAGCTGTTCCGGGGTCTGCCGGCGCTGCTGGTGCTCTTCCTTGTCGGGTACGGCATTCCCATCGCCTTCCCCGAGCGGGAGATCCCGGGCGGCGTCTTCGGTTCGATCGCGATCGGTCTCGGGTTGACCGCCGCCGCGTACATGGCCGAGACCATCCGGGCCGGCATCCAGGCCGTGCCGAAGGGGCAGATGGAGGCGGCGCGCACCCTCGGCATGTCGCACTTCACGGCCATGCGCACGATCGTCATCCCGCAGGCGTTCCGGATCGTGATCCCGCCGCTGACGAACGAACTCATCCTGCTCACCAAGGATTCGTCGCTGGCGTACGTGCTGGGCGTGACGGCGCAGACCATCGAGGTCACCAAGTTCGGTCGGGACATGCTCAACGACCGGGTGAACGCCACCCCGCTGCTGGTGGCCGGCCTCGCGTACCTGATCATCACCCTGCCCCTGTCCCAGGTGGTACGACGCCTCGAACTCCGATACGCCAAGGCTCGGTGACCCGCATGACGACGACTCCGTCCCGCCCCGCCGTCGAGATCCGCGACCTGCACAAGTCCTTCGGGCCGCTCGAGGTGCTCAAGGGCATCGACTTCGAGGTCGCCCAGGGCGAGGTGGTGTGCGTCATCGGGCCGTCCGGGTCGGGCAAGTCGACGCTGCTGCGGTGCGTCGACCTGCTGGAGGAGCCGACGGCCGGCAGGATCTGGGTGAACGGCGTCGAGATGACCGACCCGGATGTCGAGATCGACGCGGTGCGCCGCGGCATCGGCATGGTCTTCCAGTCGTTCAACCTGTTCCCGCATCTGACCGTCCTGAACAACCTCACCATCGCCCAGCGTCGCGTGTTGCGGCGGGGCCGTGCCGAGGCCGAGCGGATCGCGCGGGCCAACCTGGAGCGCGTGGGCCTGACCGACAAGGCCGACGCGTTCCCGGCGCAGCTCTCCGGGGGTCAGCAGCAGCGGGCGGCGATCGCCCGCTCGCTGTCGATGGAGCCCAAGCTGATGCTCTTCGACGAGCCGACCTCGGCGCTCGACCCGGAACTGGTCGGCGACGTGCTCACCGTCATGCGCAAGCTGGCCGAGGACGGCATGACGATGATGGTGGTCACCCACGAGATGGCGTTCGCCCGCGACGTCGCCGACCGGGTGGTGTTCATGGACGGCGGCGTGGTCGTCGAGCAGGGGCCACCGCAGGAGGTGCTGGGGGCGCCGCGGCACGAACGGACCCGTTCGTTCCTGTCCCGGGTGCTCGACCCGACCCACGTCGCGCAGCTCGGTCTGCCCGACCAGTCTCCGGAGCCTCCGGAGTCGCCGCGCCTACCGACCGACGAGCGCCACAACCTCTGACAGCCGACGTACGTCTGTCCGCCGGGTGCCCCGGCGGGCCAACCCCGCGCGCCCCTGACGAGGTCCGCGGTCGTCAGCGGGCGCAACCGTCGATATGCAAACCTCACCCTGAACGGGCTCCGGCATCACTGGGCCGGAGGTGGCAGGTCGGCCGGGCTGACCTGGGCATCGATGTGTGGCAGGCTCATGATCGATCGAGAGCCGTCGTGATGTCCCGGTAAACTTCTTGCAATCAGGACTGTACTTTCGTCGATGGATTACATAAGTTGCTGTTATCCATCGAAAGTTCTGAGTCTTCCGAGCAAAGTCCGCGACAAGGTCCACACGGTCGTGCTGCCGCCCCTCATGCTCGGCGGTCGCTGTACCGTGCCCGCGTCACGGCTTCGCCCGGTGAACGGAGTCCCATGGACGACCAACCCGTCGGCTCCCACCGTCCCCTGTCCCGCAGATCGCTGATCGCCACCGGAGCCCTCGCCGCCGGAGCCCTGGGGGCGTCCGCCCCCGCGATCGGCGCCGCGTTCGGAGGCAGCCCGGCACGCGCGGCCGCCGGCGTCACGAAGAAGGTCACCATCTACGCCGAGCAGTTGCCCGGCGGGCTGTTCGGGTACGGTCTGGCACCCGGCCAGGCCACGGTGCCGGGGCCGTTGCTGGAGATGTACGAGGGGGACACCCTCGAGATCACCCTGGTCAACACCACCGACCAGCGGCTGTCCATCCATCCGCACGGGGTGGACTACAGCACCGACTCGGACGGCAGCCCGCTCAACGCGTCGTTCAACAATCCCGGTGAGACCCGCACCTACGTGTGGCGCTCGCGGGAGATGTTCCTCGCGTCCGGCCGGCGGTTCATGCCGGGCAGTGCCGGCTACTGGCACTACCACGACCACGCGATGGGCACCGACCACGGCACCGGCGGTGTCGCGAAGGGACTGTACGGGGCGCTGATCGTCCGGCGCCGCGGCGACATCCTGCCGGAGAAGCAGTTCACCGTCGTGTTCAACGACATGATGATCAACAACCGGATGGCCCCGAACACCCCGATGTTCGAGGCGAACCTGGGCCAGCGGGTGGAGTGGATCGCCATCGGGCACGGCGGCACCTTCCACACCTTCCACCTGCACGCGCACCGCTGGGCGGACAACCGCACGGGGATGCTCGAGAGCACGGCCGACCCGAGCCTCGTGATTGACAACAAGGACCTCAATCCGGGCAGCTCGTTCGGCTTCCAGGTGCTCGCCGGAGAGGGCGTCGGGCCCGGCGCGTGGATGTACCACTGCCACGTGCAGTCGCACTCCGATGGCGGCATGGCCGGAATCTTCCTGGTGCGCAACGCCGACGGCAGCATGCCGCCGGGCGCCGAAGAGGCCATCCACCGGTTCCAGGGCCACACACACACGCATGGCAGCTGACCGAAACCGAGAGTGGGGACGGGGATGACAGGAACAGTACGACGAGCACTAGCAGCGGTAGCGGCCATCGCTTTGTTGATGCCGGCAACGGCGGCGGCAGCGGCACCGGAGGCGGTAGCCGCACCGCAAGCGGCTCAGGAGGCCAGGGCAGCCGTCCTCGTCTTCCACGGGCCGGTGGCCGAGCAGCAGGACCCTGTCTTGCGCGCCCTGGAGGCAATCAAAGATCTTGGCGCGGTTCATGACATCGATGTCACGGCTACCACGAACCCCGCCGTTTTCACGGCCGCCGGGCTCGCGCCGTACCGCAGCGTGGTCTTCCTCTCCGCGACGGGCGCCGCGCTCAACCGTGACCAGGAAGCGGCGCTGCAGAGCTACATGAAGGCCGGCGGCGGCTTCGTCGGCATCGCCGACGCCGCCCGCGCGCAGGTCGAATCGGCCTGGTTCACCGGCCTGATCGGCACCCGCCCGGCCGGCGCCATCCCGGTGGCCGAGCCGGTCGCCCGGGTGACCGCCAGCGGTGAGAACGCGCCGAACGAGACCAAGGAGAAGCTGACCGACGGCGACTCCGGCACCAAGTGGCTCGTCCGCACGCCGACGGCCTGGGTGGCCTACGAGCTGAGCGCACCCAAGCGCATCACCGGCTACGCGCTGACGTCGGCCAACGACTCCTCCGGCCGTGACCCGAAGGACTGGACCCTGCAGGGCTCCACGGACGGCCAGAACTGGTCCGACGTGGACCGGCGCACCGGCCAGACCTTCCCGGAGCGCTTCCAGACCCGGCGGTTCGACATCGCCACGCCGCAGGAGTTCAAACACTTCCGCCTGAACATCACCGCGAACAGCGGCGAGCCGCTGACCCAGCTCGCCGACCTGCGCCTGTTCACCGGCAGCACCACCGCGCCGGAGCCGCCCGCGGTGAACCGGGCGGTCGTCAACATCCTCGACCGGAAGCACCCGGCCACGGCGTCGCTGCCGCTGACGCTCACCCGCTCGGACCGCTGGGAGAACTGGGACCCGAACCCGATCGGTGCCGTGCACACCCTCGCCCAGGTCGAGGAGCGCCACTACAACCCGGGGCCGGGCGCCAACGGCCCGTTCCACCCGGTGTCCTGGTGCCGGGACTACGACGGCGGCCGGTCGTTCTACACCGGCATGGGCCACACCGAGGGCAGCTACGGCGAGGAGGCGTTCCGCACGCACCTGGCCGGGGCGCTCAAGTGGACGACCGGCCTTCAGCGCGGTGACTGCCAGGCGACGATCGCCGCGAACTACAAGGTGGAGCGGCTCACCGCGGCCAACCAGGCCGGGCAGCTGGACCAGATCGGCGAGCCGCACGGGCTCACCATCGCGCCGGACAACACGGTGTTCTACGTCGGCAAGGCGGCCTGCCCGAGCGGCCCGATCGCGGACTGGAACAACCCCGACGTCGGCCTGGGCTGCGGCACCATCCACTCGTGGGACCCGCGCACCAAGCAGGCCAAGCTGCTCACCACCCTGGAGGTGATGGGTAACCGGGGCAGCGGCTCGGAGCTGGTGAAGAACGAGGAGGGCCTGCTCGGCATCGTGCCCGACCCCAAGTTCGCCGAGAACGGCTGGCTCTACGTCTACTGGATGCCGCACGACTCGATCGACCGGGTGAAGCGGGTCGGGCAGCGAACCGTCTCCCGGTTCACCTACGACCGTGCGACCCAGACGATCGACCAGGCCACCCGTAAGGATCTGCTGCAGTTCCCGGTGCAGATCCACAGCTGCTGCCACGCCGGCGGCGGCATGGCGTTCGACGCCAAGGGCAACCTCTACGTGGGCTCCGGCGACAACAACTCGTCCGAGGGATCGCAGGGCTACTCCGGCAACAACTGGACCCAGGAGTACCAGGGGATCTCGTTCCAGGACGCCCGCCGCACCTCGGGCAACACCAACGACCTGGCCGGTAAGATCATCCGGATCCACCCGGAGGCGGACGGCACGTACACCATCCCGGAGGGCAACCTGTTCCCGCCGGGCACGGAGAAGACCCGGCCGGAGATCTACGTGATGGGCGTGCGCAACATCGCCCGCCTGCAGGTCGACCCGGAGCACCAGTGGCTGACCGCGGGCTGGGTCGGCCCGGACGCCGCGTCGCCGAGCCCGACGCTGGGCCCGGCGAAGTACGAGACCGCGACCATCATCACCTCGGCGGGTAACCAGGGCTGGCCGTACTGCATGGGCAACCGGCAGCCGTACCGGGACCGCAGCACCACCGACGCGACCGTGCTGACCGGCTGGTACGACTGCGACAACCTGAAGAACGAGTCGCCGCGTAACACCGGTCTGGTGGACATCCCGGCGGCCCGGGACAACATGATCTGGTACTCCCCGGACGGCGGCGGACCGGTGTTCCCGAAGCGGGCCGACGGCAGTGGCCTGCCGACCTACGTCGCGGCCGACGCCACCTACACCCAGCCCTACCTGCGCGGCGGCGGCCAGGCCATCATGTCCGGCCCGACCTACCACCGCGACCTCGTCGACACCAACAGCGGCGTGGCCTGGCCGGAGTACTGGGACGAGAAGTGGTTCATCGGCGACCAGTCGAACGCGAACAACCGCGTCGCGGTCACCGTCGACCCGGCCGGCGTGCCCACCGCCGCGCCGCCGGTGTACGCCGAGTCGCTGCGGGCCATCATCCCCGGCGGCAACGGCGACACCCGGCTGCAGAGCTGGATGGACGCCAAGTTCGGCCCGGACGGTGCGCTCTACCTGCTGGACTACGGAGGCGGGTTCTTCAGCCTGCACCCCAACCAGAAGCTGATCCGCATCACCTACACCGGTGGCGCGCCCACCCCGGCGCCGGCCGCGACCTCGGTCGCCGTGCAGAACAAGCCGCTGACCATCGCCTTCAACGGCTCTCGCTCCGGTGGCGTCAGCTACCGGTGGGAGTTCGGCGACGGCGCCACGTCGACCGAGGCGAACCCTCGGCACACGTACGCCCGGGTCGGCACCTTCACGGCGAAGCTGACCGTCACGTACGCCGACGGTGAGACGGCGACGGTGCAGACCACGGTCACGGTGGGCTGTGCGGTGCCCGACAGCCGGGACACCGTGTGGCTCGGCGACACCGACACGAAGGTGCCCAGCCGTACGGTCGGGCAGGGCTGCACCATCAACGACCTGATCGACGACGAGAGCACGTGGGGCGACCACAACAGCTTCGTCCGGCACGTGACGGCGGTGACCGACACGCTCCAGCGCGACGGCCTGCTCTCCGCCCGCGAAGCCGGCACGCTGACCCGCCTGGCTGCCGCGTCCGACATCGGCCGGGACGGCCGCACCGGGTACGAGCCGCTCTTCGACGGCACCGCTGAGTCGCTGCTCGGCTGGCAGCAGGCACCATCGGGATCGTTCGGCATCCAGCCGGACGGCTCACTGCGGTCCAGCGGTGGCCTGGGCATGCTCTGGCACACCAAGGAGTTCGGCGACTTCTCGCTGAAGTTGCAGTTCCGCGACATCGCGCCAGGGACCGGACGGGCCAACAGTGGAGTCTTCACCCGGTTCCCGGACCCACGGATCCCGCTGGAGCAACGCCCGCCGGGCAGCTGCGGCACGGTCGGATCGGCCCGGACCTCACCGGCGTGGGTGGCGATCTTCTGCGGGCACGAGATCCAGATCTACGACGGTGAGACCGGCGAGCCGCAGAAGACGGGCTCGGTCTACAACTTCGACTCCGTGCCACTCGCCCAGGCCGGTGTCACTCCGAAGGAGCAGTGGAACGACTACGAGATCCGCGTCGTCGGGCAGCACTACACGATGATCCGCAACGGCGTGGTGATCAACGAGTTCGACAACACGCCGGGCAAGCAGTCGTCCCGCGCGGGCGACCCGCCGACCGATCTGCGGCAGTTCCTCCGCGGCTTCATCGGGCTGCAGAACCACGGCGACAACGACCTGATCGAGTTCCGCAACATCCGTGCGCGGGAACTCTAGGAGAAACGATGACCCGACGATTAATGGCCGCGCTGTCGGCGCTCCTGCTCACCGTCCTTCCCCTGGCCGCGACGCCCGCCTCCGCCGCTCCGAGCGCCCAGGCGCAGGTGTTGACCTGGACCGCCGACGACAGCATCACCCGCTACAAGTCCGCACCCGCCCAGGCGGTGGCCGGCGAAACCACGATCATCTGGGAGAACAGCTCGGCGACCGGTAACACCACCGGGATGCCGCACACGCTGACCTTCGACACCACCACCGACGGCTACAACCACGACGTCACGCTGAACATCCTGGCCAACCCGTTCGACGTGAACAACGGCCGGCACCAGGCGACCGTGACCCTGACCCCGGGCAGGTACCGCTACTTCTGCTCCATCCCGGGCCACAGCCAGATGGTCGGTGAACTGGTCGTCACCGACGGCGGGGGAGGCACCGACACGACCCCGCCGACGGTGACGGGCGCCGTCACGGGCGACCGCGACGGGGACGGCAACTACATCGGCGCGGCCACGGTGACCGTCACGGCCACCGACGCCGGGTCGGGTGTGGACACCGTCGAGTACCAGGTCGACGACACCAGCTTCCAGCCCTACACGCAGCCGGTGCAGGTGACCGCGATCGGTGACCACTCGGTGCAGTTCCGCGCCACCGACGAGGCCGGCAACGTCAGTGCGGTCGGCTCGGTGTCGTTCCGGGTCGTCGAGCCGAGCCAGGAGGACACCACCCCGCCGGTGGTGACGGCCGCCCTGGCCGGCGACCAGGACGGCGACGGCAACTACATCGGTACGGCCACCGCCACGCTGGCCGCCACCGACGCGGAGTCCGGCGTCGCCACGGTCGAGTACTCGCTGGACGGGGGCGCCTTCACCCCGTACACCCAGCCGATCGTGGTCGACGACGTCGGCATGCACATGCTGCACTACCGGGCGACCGACGTCGCGGGAAACACGTCGGCCGAGCAGATGGCCCACTTCACCGTCGTGCCCCCGCCCGTCGAGGACACCACCCCGCCCGCGGTGTCCGCCACGGTCACCGGTGAGCGGGACGCAGCCGGCGGATACGTCGGGGCCGCGACCGTGACCGTCACGGCGACCGACGACGGCTCCGGTGTGGCGAAGATCGAGTACGCGCTCGACACCGGCGCCTGGACGACGTACACCGCCCCGGTCTCCGTCCGCGCCGTCGGCGCCCACACCGTGCGGTACCGGGCAACCGACACCGCCGGGAACACCGCCACCGAGCAGTCGGCGACGTTCACCGTGGTCGCTGACGGCACCGACGCCTGCCCCGGGTCGGACACCCGGGGAACGGTGATCATCGACGGTGACGACACCGGGGTGGCCAACGTCGACACCGGCAACGGCTGCACCATCAACGATCTGATCGCCGAGAACGCCGACTATCCGGGGCACGCCGAATTCGTCCGGCACGTCGAGACCGTCACCACCGCGCTCGTGACCGGCGGAACGCTGAACCAGCGGCAGCAGGGCGCCATCGTCCGGGCCGCGGC
This sequence comes from Micromonospora yongxingensis, assembly GCF_052601155.1. Lineage (NCBI taxonomy): Bacteria > Bacillati > Actinomycetota > Actinomycetes > Micromonosporales > Micromonosporaceae > Micromonospora > Micromonospora yongxingensis. The sequence goes on along the minus strand of NZ_JBQXEO010000007.1, from coordinate 195,081 downwards.
CCGATCGGACGTCGGCGCATGAGTCACCGAATCTCATCGACAGGGAGTACAGCGATGCCCAGACGTACCTTCGCCAAGCTGGCGACCGTGACCGCCGTCGTCGCCTCCTCGGTGCTGGCGGTGGCACCCAGCGCACACGCTGACCTGGTCACCTACTGCATCGGCACCGGCGGTGCCGTGACCGTGCCCAACGACCTGTACGTGCCGGCCGGCGAGTCCTGCGCGCTCACCGGCACCACCATCACCGGCAACGTCAGCGTCGCCGCCGGCGGCAACCTGGTGGTCAACGGCGGCACCATCAGCGGCGAGGTACGCGTCGCCACGGACGGCTACCTGGACGCCACCAACACGACGGTCGGTGGCCAGGTGGTGCTGGCCGCCGGCGGGTACGGCGCCTTCCTGAACGGCGCCCGGACCGGCAACGTGACGGTGCGGCCGAAGGGCACCTCGACGATCGACAGCTTCCTGTTCGTGGAGGAGTCCACAATCGTGGGAACCGTCACCGCCGGCGCCGGTGAGGTCCGGCTCGACCGCGGCACCCAGGTCGAGCGCAACCTCAACACCACCGGCACCTACTACACCGACGTCCACGACTCGTTCGTCGACGGCACCCTGTCGGTGCTGAACAGCGCCACCGGCAGTGTCGTGTGTGGCAGCGCGGTCCGGGGCCAGGCCACCTTCGCCGGCAACCTCGGCGCCGTGCAGCTCGGCCCCAACGGCACCCTCGACAGTTGCGCCTCCGGCGGCTACTGGGGCCGGGACGTCAGCATCACCAGCACCACGGGGGGTGTCACGGTCGACGACAACATCATCGACGGCAAGCTGACCGTGACGTCCAACAACCCGGCCGCCCAGGTGGCCGCGAACAACCGGATCCGTGGCGGCGTGATCGGTGACCAGGCGGCGGCCAGCACCAACCGGTCGGCTCAGGTCGCGGCGGCTCCGGAGCGGGAGGGCGCCGGGGACGAGCGGGCGGAGACCCGTCGTACCTCGGCCGTGCAGGAGGCCACCGCAGCCGGCGCCGCCCGGCTGTAACTGATCAGCACCCGTCGACCGGGCCGGACGTCACGAGACGTCCGGCCCGGCCGACGGGCGGCACATGAGTCAGGCGTCACCTACGTGCAGTTGTTCCGGGCCTTGCGCAAGAAGGCCTCCCGCGACACGAGCTTCGTCCTGTCGTGGCCGCTCGGCGCCAGCACCTGATCCTCGCCGATGCGGGTGAGGTCCGAGACAGTGAAATCGACAGATATTGCGTGATGACGGCTTGATCCGCCAAGGCTGTACCCCACCTCGGGCTCGAGCCCGGTGAGCGGTTCGACATCCACGGCCAGGCCTGACTCCGCCGCCGTGAGGTCGCGAATCTCCTTGATCTCCCAACCATTCGGCGGCTGACCGAACAGGGGGACCTCCACGACCTCGCTCGTCGGCATGCCGCTGACGCCCCACGTGATCAGCGGTCGTTCACTCGCGTCGTTGCGGTTGTCGTTCCTGTACACGCTCAGTTGGGAGAACGTGTCGTCGCACGTGACGAGAACGCCCATCGGCTGGCCATCATGTACAGCCAGGGCGACAATTGGTTCGTCAGGCGGGGTGCAGGCTGCCAGGAGTCCGAGTAGCGAGATCAGAACGCAGCCGACAGCTTGTCTACGCATGGATGCAGCCTGCCAAGGTGGCATCACACTGCGATCCCTCGATGGTCACGATCGGGGTAGGGCATGGGGGCCGCCGCTGCGCTGGCGAGCCGCGCCGTCAGCTGACGGCGCTGCCATAGAAGGCGCCCGGGTCCGCGGCCAGAGACGCCTTGACGTGGGCGCTCCACTCGTCGGCGACGACCTCGAGCTTGCCCGCCTCGATTCCGTCGAGTGCGGCGCGGACAACCTCGGCGGGGTCGATCTTGTCGCCGTCGTAGTCGGCCATCATGTCGGTGTCGGCGCTGCCCAGGTGCAGCCCGGTGACGAGGGTGCCCTGGCCGGCCAGTTCGATCCGGACACCGTTGGTCAGGCTCCACTCGGCCGCCTTCGCCGTGCCGTAGGCGTTGGCTCCGTCGTAGGAGAACCATGACATCGCGGACAGGACGTTGAGGATCCCGCCGCCGCCGTTGGCGGCCAGCACCGGCGCGAACGCCCGCACCATGCCGAGCGTTCCGTAGAAGTGCGTGTCCATCTCCAACCGGATCTTGTCCAGGTCGCCGGTCACGAGGTTGGTCCCGGTGGAGATCCCGGCGTTGTTGATCAACAGGGTGACGTCGGAAGCGGCGGCCGCCGCCTCCGCGACCGACCGCGGGTCGGTGATGTCCAGCCGGAGCTTCTCGACGCCGGGGAGGTCGATGCGCTCCGGGTGGCGGGCCGTGGCGTACACCGTGGTCGCGCCGCGCTCCAGCAGTTGTCGGGCGAAGTGCCGGCCGATGCCACGGTTGGCGCCGGTGACCAGCGCGATCGAACCGGAGATCTGCATGACTGCCTCCAGGGCGGTTTCGGTGGTTCGGTACGCGGGCTACGCTAGAACCTGACGTTGACGTGAGGGGCAAGCCCTGTGCCCGACGTCACCCAGCAGAGGGAGCGGCCGTGCGAATCGGTGAACTCGCCACCCGGACCGGCGTGTCCGTGCGCGCCCTGCGCTACTACGAGGAGCAGGCACTCCTGATCCCCGCCCGCAGCAGCGGCGGCCAGCGCCACTACGACGAGGGCGCGGTCGAGCGGGTCCACCTGATCCAGATGCTGTACGCCGCCGGCCTGTCCAGCAGGACCATCCTGGACCTCCTGCCCTGCGTCGACGCGAAGGTCAACACCCCGGAGTCCCGCGCCATGCTGACCGCCGAGCGCGAACGCATCGACCGGCAGATAGCCCAACTCACCCAGGCCAGGGACCGGCTCGACGCCGTCATCGCCCTCAGCGAGAGCCCGGCCAGCGGTTGCACCAGATCGGGCACCATCGCACCCGTGTAGCCGGCGGCATCTGCCCGCCGGTGAGAAGCCCTGCCGGCCGATCGGGGGCCGCGCCGCCGGCGACGCCGGGCCTATCGTGGTCGCATGATGGTGCGGACGCGCTGGACGATGCCCCACTCACCGGACGTGTTGTGGCCCGCGCTCTGCGACTCGCGCCTCGAGCTCCAGCCCCGGTGTCCGGTCTTCTACCTGGGCACCCCCCGGCCAACGACGTGCCGGCTGCCCGACGGCCCCGGCGAGGTGGGCGCCGCGCGGCAGTGCGTCTCGGAGCAGGGTGTGGTGCGGCAGAGGATCACCCTCTGGGAGCCGCCCAGCCGGCTGGCCTTCCACATGGAGTCGACGGACCTCTACTTCCACCGTTTCGTCGACCAGCTCGCGGATCTGTTCGAGCTGGAACCGGTGGGCACCGGCACGAGGGTGACCCGGACGACGACGGTCACGGTTGGGGGCTTCGGCCGCGTCGTGTTGGAGCCGGCGCTGTGGGTCGGGCTGAAATCGGTACACCGCTTCGTGTTCCGCAACTGGCAGAAGATGGCGTTGTCACCTCCCGCCGAGGTGTGACGCTTTTCTTACCCCGGCGATCCTGCCCGGCCGTCGACGGCGAATCCGCTGCGGCTGTCGCCGTGGCGATCAGAAGTCGTCGACGTTCACCGTCACGCGATGCTCGCTGGACTTCCAGTTCGGCACGTTGACCACGTCGAGCCCGCCACCGCGTTGACCGACCGCGATCCGTACCAGGCCGAGGTGTGCCGGCGTGGCCGGGATGAACACGTCCATGCCGGTGATGAAGGTCTGGCTGAAGAACTCCGGCAGCGGGGCCGTCAGGTCGGTGACACCGTCGCTGCCGTCGTCGAAGGCGAAGAGTGCGATCGTCCGCTTGACGCGGGGGGTGTTCGCCGGGTTCAGGACGTCCCTGCCGTTGATCCACAGGTTGTCGCCGGCATCGCCCTGGTCGCCCCACCACTCCTTCTGCCGTTGGATCGTCAGCGCCGTGTGCCGGTCGCTGGTGTCGACCAGCGCACCGAGCCCCTCGCCCGGCCGGCTGGTCGCCAGGCGTACGAAGGAGTCGGACCGCAGGAACGGCTGGAAGTAGAAGTGGTGCGTGGCCGCGCCGGCGCGCACGATCGCGAACTCGTACCGGGCGGTGGCGAGCACCGGGAATGGGCCGAACGAGCCGTCGCCGCTCAGGGGCACCCGATGCGCGGGCCGGCTCGACAGCCGCCCGCCGGTCAGGGAGTTGACCGGGTAGACCTCCAGCGTCGCGTCGGTGACGCCGACGTTGCTCGGGAAGAGCACGGCTCGGCCGGAGACCCGAGCGGTGCCGAAGAGTTGCGGAACGATCCGCGTCGTCCGGGGAGGGCGGCCCTGGAAGAACTGGAAGATCTCGCGGAACGACTCCGGCGACGACACGGTCTGCGTGTGGGACTGGTCGGGGAGGTACACGTTGGTCGCGCCCGCGACTGCCCGGGCCGGGTCGCCCTCGCCCCAGATCGCGAGCGTGGGTACGCCACCCGGTGGTGACGCCGCGGTGCGCCCGTCCAGGTTGACGTAGTGCGCGACGCGCACGGCGCGCGCCGGTGAGCTGGCGAGGTAGCCCTGCATGACGAAGGTGCCCAGCGAGTGCGCGAGCAGGTCCACCTTGTCCGCGCCGGTCGCCGCCAGCAGCCGTGAGATCCGCGCGTCCATCTCCGCGTACACCCGCGGGAGGATCGTGGCGACGTTCGGCGAGTCGTACTCGTGCGCCTCGATGATGTCGGTGGGGTAGCCGTTGCTGGCCAGTCGCTTGGCCTGGGACTGGAACTGCGACGCCGATCCGGCACTGCCGTGCACGAAGATCACCGGGCGGTACGACGCGCCGGTTGCGGCCCCGGCGGCCTGCGGAACGGCGGTGACGGACAGGCCGGCGGCGAGCGCGAGCCCGGCCGTCAGGGAGAGCAGTCTCCGGCGGGACGTGTGCATCGGTCCTCCACCTCGGTCGAGAAAGTATCTGCACTGGGAGCGCAGGTATCGTCTCAGGGGGATGCTCGGCGGTCCATACCCGAGCGGCGACCGCGATGGGATTACCGCCGGCGCCCGGCCGGCCTGGGCATGGTGCGGCACCTGTGCAACGATCGTCGGGCGTCATCCCGAACGGCCGTCCACCGGGGCTTGTCCGCGCACCAGTCGCTGGCAGGCACGGCAGAGGGCGCCTCACCTCGTACCCCTTGGAGAGCACGATGTCCCTCTCCCCGGCTCGGGTCTTCGCCGCGCTGAACGCTGTGCGGCCTCCCGACCAGGCGCTCCCGATCCTCGGCAAGGCCGTGGTGGTCGGCGGCAGTGTCGCCGGCATGCTGGCCGCGCGGGCCCTGTCCGCCTACGCGGAGAGCGTCGTCATCATCGAGCGGGACGACCTGCAGACGACCGGCGGGCGGCCCGGCGTGCCACAGGGGACGCAACTGCACGCGCTGCTGCCCGGCGGCTTCCTCCAACTCGAGCACCTGTTTCCCGGCTTCCGGGAGCAGGCGCTGGCCCGGGGGGCGGTCGAGGCCCCGCCCGCGGCCAGGCGGAACTACCTCGACGGCCGCCTGAAGGTCGTCGTGCCCGACGACGCCGACAGTCTGGCGGGCAGCCGACCCCTCCTGGAGGGCCTGATCCGTGACCAGGTCCTTCGACTGCCCAACGTCAAGGTGGTCACCGCCCGCGCCACGGGTCTGGTGTTCGACGGCGACGAGGTCACCGGGGTCCGCTGCGACGTCGACGGGGTGACCGGCGTCGAGAGGGGCGACCTCGTGGTGGACGCCATGGGGCGTTCGAGCAGGCTGTCGGAGTGGCTGGAGCAGTCCGGTTGGGACCGACCCGCCACGCGGCGGATGACCGTGCACCTGAACTACGCCACCGCCCTGTTCCGTCGCAACGAGGCGAACCCCGCCTCGACGGTCGTCCTGGCCCTGCACAGTCCGAAGATGTCGTCGGACGTGGCCGGCGCGGCATTCTTCGCGATCGAGGGCGACCAGTGGATGGCCATGATGGCCGGTTACGGGGACAACCGCCCGGGGCGCACCGCCGAGGACTTCGTGCGTCGCCTGCGCGATCAGTTCCCGCCGGAGTTCGGCGAGGTCGCCGGAAACGAGATGCTCGGCGACGTCCAGACCTACCGCCACGCCGACAGTCGGCGGCGGGACTTCCACGCGTTGAAGCGGTTCCCGGCCCGGCTCGTCAGCGTCGGTGACGCCGTCGCGTCGTTCAACCCGGTGTACGGGCAGGGAATCACCGCGGCGGCCCTGCACGCCGCGTGCCTGGCGATGTACCTGGGGTCGAGCCCGGACCTGAGCGTGCCGGCGCGCCAGTACCTCGACCTGCAGAAGGTCGTGGTGGACGCCGCCTGGTCGTTGTCGACCTCAGCCGACCTCGCACTGCCCCACGTGGACGGGCCCTACCCGCGCGGCTACCGGCTCTCCAGCTGGGCCAGTCGCCAGATCGTCGCGGCCACGGTCACGGACGTGACGATCGCGCGGCGGTTCAACGAGGTCGTCTCCCTGAGGGAGCACCCGCGTTCGCTGGCCACACCCGGCGTGATCCTGGGCGCCCTGCGCGCCAACCGGCGAGCGCGCTGACCGGGCTGTCGCGCGACGACAGCCCGGCCGGACAGGGCGACGGTAGCGAGGCTAACGCGGGAGCTTGCGAAGGACGTCGACGACGAAGCGGTGGTCGTCGAGTTGCGGCAGACCGGAGACACCGACCCAACCCACCACGCCGGTGCCGCGGACGCGCAGCGGCACCGCGCCCCCGGCGGCCGCGTACCGCGAGGCCGGCAGACCGTACCTCTCCGTCAGGGTCACCTGCTTGTCGTGGCACAGCCGGGCCATGTACAGCGACGAGTGCTCGAACCGCATCACCACGCGTCCCTTGCGCCGCAGCCACCCGTCGTTGTCCAGCGTCGAACCGGGCAGGCCGCAGTGGAACAGCTGACGTCCGCCGCGCCACACACCCACCGAGACGGGAAGCCGCTGCTCGCTCGCGGCGGTGACGGCCAGCATCCCCAACCCGTACGCGTCCGTCTCCGACAGGCCCGGCAGCTCCAGCTCGATCTCCTCGCGCTCCAGCTCGTCCAGCGTCGGCCATGAGTCCTGGTCAGTTGGCATGCGTACCTTCTCCTCGTCGAGTTGGCGGACGGCCCCGCGTGCGGGTGGGGCGTACGCGGTGATTGTCACAAGAGCCACTGCGTGCGCCGTGGCGGGCGGGAACGCCGATCACCAGGCGCAGGGCGCGTAGTCCTTCAGGAAACAGCCGTAGAGGTCCTCGCCCTGTTCGCCGCGGACGATCGGGTCGTACACCCGGGCGGCGCCGTCGACGAGGTCCAGCGGGGCGTGGAAGCCCTCGTCGGCCAGCCGCATCTTCGTCGGGTGGGGCCGCTCGTCGGTGATCCAGCCGGTGTCGACGCTGGTCATGAGGATGCCGTCGGTCAGCATCTCCTGGGCGCTGGTCCGGGTCAGCATGTTCAGCGCGGCCTTGGCCATGTTGGTGTGCGGGTGCCCCGGCCCCTTGTAGCCGCGCCCGAACTGGCCCTCCATCGCTGACACGTTCACCACGTACTTGCGGCGGGCCTTCGCGGCGGCCATCGCCGGTCGTAGCCGGCTGACCAGCACGAACGGCGCGGTGACGTTGCACAGCTGCACTTCGAGCAGCTCCACCGGGTCCACCTCGTGAACCCGCTGGACCCAGCTGTTGACCGAGTCGAGGTCGGGCACCAGCCCGCCGGCGTCGATGGCGGTGGCCGCCGCGATCCGTTCCGGCGACGCGGAGCCGCTGGTCAATGCCAGCGCGGTGAGCGCGTGCGGGGTGAGCGCGGTCGACTGCGGGCCGGCGGTCAGGCTGCCCGCCGGTGTGCCCTGGCCTCCCGGCTTGGCGAACGTGATCAGCTCCGGCAACGGGCCGTCCGGCAGGGCCGCGGCCTCCGCGGCGACGAGCTGCGAGTACGCCCCGGGCGAGCGCCGGACGGTCTGCGCCGCGTTGTTGATCAGGATGTCGAGTGGCCCCAGGCTGCTGACCGAGTCGGCGAGGGCGATCACCTGGGCGGGGTCGCGCAGGTCGATCCCGACGATCCGCAGACGGTGCAGCCAGTCCGCGCTGTCGGGCATCGCGGCGAACCGGCGGACCGCGTCGTGCGGGAACCGTGTGGTCACGGTGGTGTGCGCCCCGTCGCGCAGCAGCCGCAGCGCGATGTACATGCCGATCTTCGCCCGGCCGCCGGTGAGCAGTGCGCGCCGCCCGGTCAGGTCGGTGCGCGCGTCCCGGCGCTGCCGGTTCAGCGCCGCGCAGGACGGGCAGAGCTGGTGGTAGAAGGCGTCCACCTCGCGGTAGCGCTGCTTGCAGACGTAGCAGCCGCGCGGATTGTGCAGAACGCCGGCCGTGGCACCCGCGGTGGGAGAGGCGAGCGGGATGCCCTGGGTCTCGTCGTCGATGCGTCCGGGGGCACCGGTGGCGGTGGCCGCCGTCACGGCGCGGTCGGCCGAGGCGATGGCGTCCCGCCGCTCCTCGCGTCGCCGCTGCTTGATCACCTTGTAGAGCTTCGCGGTGGCCCGCTGCACCCGGACGACGTCCGGATGGTCCGGAGGCAGGGCCTCCAACGCCTCGAAGACGCTGAGGCAGGTCTCCAGACGGCTCCGGTCAATGCCGTTCTGACCGTTTTCGGGAATGTTGTCCACCGTCATGCGTCTCTGTCTCGTCCCGTTCCTGCGCCGGATCCGGCCGGCTCACCTCACGTCCGACCAGGAACTGTACGCACCGTACGGCGCTCGACGCATCTCGCGTGCGCTGCTCAGACTGCGGCGCTGGACGACGACACGAGGCGACCGGGCCCGCTCTGCCTCACCTCAGGGCTGGTCCGCGCCGGTTTCCGATCACCAGTGGGCGCGCGGAGGTCGGCAGCGGCGGGCCTGCCTGAGCAGTGCCTCGATCTGCGCGCCGAGTTGGTCCGGGTGGCGCACCGGGGCCGGGAACCTCAGTCGGATGTCCCGGTCGCTGTTCACCAGTTCGAGTCGGAGTACGAGGCCGTGACGGTCCAGCCGCAGCGGACGGACCATGCGGACACCGTGCAGCCGGTGGGGGTCCACCAGTCGGCACAGCCGTTCGACCGTGTGCGGGTGGTGGTGGTCGAGGTGACACAACAGCTCGGCTTCGGTGGCGGCGAGCGGGTCGGGCCGGGCGGTGCTGAAGTCGATCGGGTCGATCGTGGTGGTGCCCCCGGTGGTGCTCAGCTCGGCGGTGGCGAGGTCGAGGACGGTTACCAGTTGGCCGTCCCCGGCGTTCCGGTCGATGGAGGCCGGGCTCAGCCAGCCGGTGAGCGTGCCGCGTGCCCGGACCCGGTCGCGTACCGGGGTGGGGGCCAGGTCGGTCACTTCGATCATCGCGACCGTCTCCCGCTGGTGCGCGATGTCCCGCGCCATGTGGCTGCCCGCCGGCAGGTCGACCCGTACCCGTCCGTCGCCGGTCACGGAGTGGCGGCCGGCGATGTCCGCCCGGTAGCCGGGCGTGCGCAGGCCCAGGGACTGGGCGGCGACGAGCATCGACCGGAGCCGGCTCGCCGGGCTGTCTGTCGCGTCCGTCGTGTCGGTCAGCTGGTTGCTCAACCCGAACACCTCCTAATAAGGTTAGGCTTACCTTAGTTGAGAGGTGAAGGATGAATCAGACCCGCCCCAAGGTCAAGCGCTCCCGCGCGTTGGGCATCGCCCTGACCCCGAAGTGTGTGCGGTACTTCGAGCGCCGTCCGTTCCCGCCGGGTCAGCACGGCCGTGCCCGCCGGACCACCAGTGACTACAAGGTCCGGCTGCTGGAGAAGCAGCGCCTGAAGGCGCAGTACGACCTGCACGAGGGCCAGCTGCGTAGCGCGTTCGACCGGGCCGCACGCCGGCCGGGCAAGACCGGTGAGGAGCTGATCGTCGACCTGGAGACCCGGCTCGACGCGCTGGTGCTGCGGTCGGGCTTCGCTCGCACGATCTACCAGGCCCGCCAGGTCGTCACCCACCAGCACGTCACGGTGAACGGCCGTCGGCTGGACCGGCCGTCGGCACGGCTTCGTCCCGGCGACGTCATCGCCGTGGCGGACCGTAGCCGGGGCAAGGCTCCGTTCGTCGTGGCGGCGGCCGGAGCGCACGTCCCGGAGCGTCCCGCGCCGTATCTCGACGTCAACCTGTCGGACCTGACCGCCCGCCTGGTCCGGGTTCCGCTGCGGGCGGAGGTTCCGGTCGTCTGCGACGAACAGCTCGTCGTCGAGTACTACTCGCGCTGAACGGTCGGACCGGGCCGACGAGTCGGGGTCGCCATCGCGGGGAGTTCCGGTCCGGCCGGAACTCCCCGCGGCGTCCTGTCGTTACGGCGACGTCGCCTCGACCTCCTGACCGGTCAGGGTGCCCAGGGGGCCGCGATGTTCCAGGTGCTGTCCGCGGCCCACAACGTCGGCGTGTTGTACGCGTCGCCGCCGGCGCCGTTGCTGAGCCAGACCTCCGAGTTGTAGTGCCGCAGGTACCTGCCCCGGAAGTTGTACGACTCCAGCGACACGCCCGTGCCGGTCAGTCCGACCCGGGCGCACCAGGTGGCGTCGGCGCGGGTGAGCGCGGAACCGTCGTTCGGCGAGTTGCGGACCCGGGAGTTCTGGTGGCGCAGGTACTGGCCGGGAAAGTTGACCGACTCGAACGAGTAGCAGGCGGCGTCGGCCAGGCCGGGACGGATGGTGTACGTGGCGTCGGCCTTGAGCACGCCGGAGCTGGCGGCGTCGACCACCTCCGTGTAGGCCAGGCTGTCCTGGTGGCGCAGGTACCGGTTGGTGTGACCGGGGGTGGTCACCTGCAACGACCGGCGGGTGTTGAGCGGCAGGGCGACGGGTGCGGAGCTGCCGATGGTCTTCGAGGCGTTGATGACGGCGGTGTTGGCGGCACGGACCCGCGCCTGGTCCATCTTGACCACCTGCCGGTCGTAGGTGAGGAAGCCGTTCAGCTCGCCCTCCAGGTCGGTGATCTCCGTGTAGATCGAGGCGCTGAGCCCCTTGCCGAGCATCAGGTTCTGGGTGCCCTGCACCAGGCCCACGTACCGGTCGGTGAGCCCGGTCGAGGTGGTCTGCCACTCGTAGGCGAAGAACTGCCCGCTCGGGCTGTACTCGTGGCCCGGCGTGTGCAGGCCCAGGCCGCCGAACTCGCCGAGCACCGCGATCCGGCTGCTCGACGGCGCGGGGGAGTCCGGCCCGAGGTAGACGTGCCAGTCGTCGATGTCACCGTTGCCCGGGTCGCCGAGGGACTGGCAGCAGTTGTGACCGCTGTGCGGGTTGACCAGACGGGTCGGGTCCTGGTTCTTGATGTTCTGCGCGACCCGGCGGGTGTCGGCCAGGGCCCGCTCACCCCAACCCTCGTTGTACGGGGTGTAGGCGACGACGGCGGGGGAGCTGCGGTGCTCGTCGACGATCTCGCGTGCCTCCGTCTCGAACTGCGCCTGCTGGGCGTCCGTGGGGTTGATGTCCTGCGCGGTCATCGACGGGATGTCCTGCCAGACCAGCAGGCCGAGCCGGTCGGCGTGGTAGAACCAGCGCTGCGGTTCGACCTTGATGTGCTTACGCACCATGTTGAAGCCGAGGTCCTTGTGCTTCTGCAGGTCGAAGGCGAGGGCGGCGTCGGTCGGCGCGGTGTAGAGCCCGTCCGGCCAGTAGCCCTGGTCGAGGGTGCCGACCTGGAACACGAACTGGCCGTTGAGCTTGGGGCGCAGCACCCCGTTCACCAGGCCGGTGGTGATCTCGCGCATGCCGAAGTAGTGCGTGGTCCGGTCGACGGCGACGCCGCCCGCGTTGCGCAGGGTGATCCGGAGGTTGTAGAGGAACGGGTCGTCGGGTGACCAGCGGCGGGCGTTGGGCACCGGCACGCTGAAGTCGGTGAAGCCGCCGGTGGCGGAGCCGACGACGGTGCTTCCGTTGAGCGCCTCTGCGAGCACGCTGTGGCCGGTGACGGTGCCCCGGGTGAAGACCCGGAGCCGAAGGGTGTTGTTGGCCAGGTTCGGATAGACGTCCACGCTGCTGATGGAGGCGGTGGGCACCGGCTCCATCCACACCGTCTGCCAGATGCCCGAGCTGGGGGTGTAGAAGATCCCGCCAGGTGTCTTGGTCTGCTTGCCGATGACCGGCAGGCTGCCGTTCTGTCGGGTGTCGGTGGGGTCCCAGACCTTGACGACGATCTCGTTCGTTCCGGCGGTGAGCTGCGGGGTCACGTCGAAGCTGAAGGCGTCGTAGCCGCCGGTGTGCGCACCGACGCGGACGCCGTTGACCCAGACGGTGCTCTGCCAGTCGACCGCGCCGAAGTGCAGCAGTGTCCGGCGACCCGACCAGTTCGCCGGGACGGTGACGGTACGCCGGTAGAAGAGGTAGTTGCGGTTGTCGTTGGCGGCCCGCTGGATGCCGGACAGTGCGCTCTCGACCGGGAACGGCACGTTGACCCGTTCGGGCAGGTTGGTGTTGAACTGCGGGGCGTCGTCGGTGGCGGACTGGCGTAGCTGCCACTCGCCGTTGAGGTTGAGCCAGTCCGACCGGGTCATCTGCGGTCGCGGGTACTCCGGCAGCGGCGTGCCGGCCAACGCCTGACTGGTCCACGGCGTGGTCAGTGGCGGCGTCTTGGGCGGTGCGGCGTGTGCCGGCGGGGCCGGCGCGGCGAGGACGCCGGCGACCAGCGCGAGGATGAGCAGCAGCGGCAGGGCGGGGCGGATGGGGCCGTGACGTGTCATGCCGTCTCCGTGGGTCGAGTCGCCGCGGGCGGTGCAGCTGGCCCGGAGCGCGTTGGCGGTGGGCATCGGGCGGTCACTCGACGAGGGGACGGACGTCATCGATGGATGTCGGTGGGCTTCCATCGATGAGCAATGGCCGTAACATTGACATCCATCACCACCCGTATAACGTTATAGAGGTACGACGGACGTCCCGTCAATCCTTGTTCATCAATGTCTGCACCGGGGCACCCGGAAGGGTCGGTGGATGGGCGTCAGCCTGAAGGACATCGCCGAGCGGGCCGGCGTCTCGCTGGCCACGGTCTCCAACGTCGTGAACGGCTACCGGCCGGTGGGCGAGCGGACGCGGCAGCGGGTGCAGCAGGCGATCGACGAACTCGGGTACAGCCCCAACCTGGGCGCCCGGCACCTGCGCCGGGGCCGTACCGGCCTGATCGCCCTGGCCATCCCGGAGCTGAACAACCCCTACTTCGCCGAACTGGCCGAGATCGCCATCCGGGAGGCCGCCGGGCTCGGCTACACGCTGGTCATGGAGAACACCGCCGCGGACCGCGAGGCGGAGTTGCTGCTCCTCGACGGCTCCCATCGGCACACCATCGACGGCCTGATCTTCAGTCCGGTGCGGATTGGCCGGGACGAGGTGCTGGCCCGCAGCGCCGACACCCCGCTCGTACTGATCGGTGAGGGTGTCTACGACGTGCCGCACGACCACATCGCCATCGACAACGTCGCCGCGAGTCACGCGGCGATCCAGCACCTGGTGGCGATCGGACGCCGCCGGATCGCGTTCATCGGAGCGGCGCCCGGAGCCGACAGGCAGTCGGCGCACCTGCGCATGCGCGGCTACCGGGAGGCCCTGGCCGCGGCCGGCCTGCCGTTCCGCCCGCAGTTGGTGGCCCGGACCGACGAGTTCGGTCGGCTCGACGGCAGGAGAGCGATGCGCGACCTGCTCGCTCTCGGCGAACCCCCGGACGCGGTGTTCGGCTACAACGACCTGATCGGCATCGGCGCGCTCCGGGCGTTGGCGGAGGCCGGTTGTCGGGTGCCGGAGGACGTGGCGGTGATTGGCATCGACGACATCGAGGAGGGACGCTTCAGCACGCCGACCCTCACCACGATCGCCCCGGACAAGGAGGAGATCGGTCGTCTCGCCGTGCGCCGCCTCGTCGCCCGGATCGAGGGCGCCGAGGTCGCGGCACCGCTGACCGTGCAGACGCCGTTCCGCCTCGTCCGCCGGGAGAGCACCGGCACGGCGGGCACCTGACGACCAGGGGGTTCCCCAGGTCGCGGAGGGAAACGGGGAGAAAACCCGGGTGCCACCGCCGGAGCGATCCGCTATCGTCCGGCAGATGGATCTTGAGTTTGTGACGGTCGCGCAGCGACCCGAACTGGCGCCGCTGCTCGACGACTTCGACGGCGCCTGGCCGGAGTTCATGACCTGTGATCCGATGGCATCGCTGTACTACGCGCTCGCCGACACGCTGTACCCGGAGTTCGTGCTCCTCGCCGTCGACCGCGGTGAGCCGGACCGCGCGGTGGCGCGGGCCTACAGCGTGCCGCTGTCCTGGACGGAGGAACGGCTGCCGCCCGGGGGATGGGACCGGATCGTGCAGCGGGCGACGATCAACCGCCTCGCCGGTACGCCGACGAACACCGTCTCCGCGTTGGAGATCTGCATCCGTCCCGAGGCCCGCGGTCTGGGCTTGTCCGCCAGGATGCTCGACGCGATGCGCGACAACACCCGCAGGCTCGGCTACGGCACGCTGGTCGCGCCGGTACGCCCCAGCGCCAAGCACGAGGTTCCCGACGAGCCGATGGACCGGTACGCCTTCCGTGTCCGCGACGACGGCCTGCCGGTCGACCCGTGGCTGCGTACGCACGTACGCGCCGGCGGGGAGATCGAGTCGGTGGCCCCACGGTCGATGACCATCCCGGGCACGCTGCGGGAGTGGCGAAGCTGGACCGGTCTGCCGTTCGACCGCACCGGCCCGGTGCACGTGCCGGGTGCGCTCGTCCCGGTCTGGTGCGACGTCGAGCATGACCACGGCGTCTACGTCGAACCGAACGTGTGGGTTCGCCACCACCTCTGATGCGCTCCTCTCTGTCCGGTCGCAGGTTGTCGGCAGACGCCCGGCGGATCGCCGGACCGTTACCGAATCCATAGCGCCGGAAGTAGGACCCAGAGAGGATGTCCTCCGCAATCCATTGATCTCAATATGATGGCCGCAATCTCGAATCAGGTGCGCTCACGAGGCGTGCCTTCCTGATGCGGAGGAATGCATGGTTCGCTGGCGTACCCTCACTGGCCTGTTGGCCGCCGCCCTGGTCGCGGTGACCGCGGGCAGCCTGGCTCTCGCGGCTCCGGCCGCCGCGGCCGACGACCCCATGACGCCGAACGTCGTCGGTGGCACCCGCGCCGCCCAGGGCGAGTTCCCGTTCATGGTGCGGCTCTCGATGGGGTGCGGCGGGGCCCTGTACAGCGCCCGGCTGGTGCTCACCGCGGCGCACTGCGTCGGTGCCACCGGCACCAACACCAGCATCACCGCGACGCTCGGGACGGTCGACCTCCAGTCGTCGAGCCGCATCACCGTCCGGTCGAACTACGTCTACCGGGCTCCCGGCTACAACGGCAGCGGCCGGGACTGGGCCCTGATCCGGCTGGCCACCCCCGTCACCGGGCTGAGCACCCTGAAGATCGCCAACACGACCGCCTACGACAGTGGCACCTTCACCGTCGCGGGCTGGGGTGCCGCCCGCGAGGGCGGCGCGCAGCAGCGGTACCTGCTGAAGGCGACCGTCCCGTTCGTCAGCGACTCCACCTGCAACTCCTACTACGGCGGCGAGATCATCCCCGCCCAGGAGATCTGCGCCGGCTACGCCAGCGGCGGTGTGGACACCTGCCAGGGCGACTCGGGTGGCCCGATGTTCCGCCGCGACGCCAACAACGCCTGGATCCAGGTCGGCATCGTCAGCTGGGGCAACGGCTGCGCCCGACCCAACTACCCGGGTGTCTACACCCAGGTCAGCTACTTCGCCTCGACGATCGCCTCGGCCGCCGCCAGCCTCGGCGGCTGACCGTACGACCGAGCGGGCGGCCCGGCCGGCGACGGCCCGGGCCGCCCGTGTGCGTTCTGGCCAATGACTGCGGTGGTTCTGGTGGCTACGGTCGTGGGTGAGGTTTCCCGACCACCCCGAGGAGCGACCGCATGCCACCCTCCCCGTCCCGGATCTTCGCGGAGATAGCGACAGCCGACAGGCCGGCCGAGACCACAGTGGTCATGCGGCGTGCGGTCGTGCTCGGTGGCAGCATCGCCGGGTTGATGGCGGCCCGGGTGCTCAGCGACCACGCCGAAGAGGTGCTGATCATCGAGCGGGACCCGTCCGAGGCGGATGGCGAACCGCGGCCCGGTGTGCCGCAGGGCAGCCAGGTGCACGCGTTGCTGCCGGCCGGTCAGGTCCAGTTGGAGCGCTGGTTTCCCGGCATCGTCGACGAGGCGCTCGCGCTCGGCGCCCCGCCTCCGCCGAAGGACGAGGGCGCCGCCAAGATCTTCGTGAACGGGGTGCTGGGGCTGCCACCGGCGCCCTCCGGCAGCGGACCGGCGCTGATCACCACGCGACCGTTCCTGGAGGCGCTGGTCCGGCGGCGGACCCTCGCCGTCGACACCATCCGGATGGTGTACGGCCGGGCCGACGGCCTGGTCCTCACCGACGGCCGGGTGACCGGCGCCCGGTACGTGCCCGACGGCGGCACGGAGCCGGTCGCCGAACCGGCCGACCTGGTGGTCGACGCGATGGGGCGGTCGAGCCGGCTGAGCGACTGGCTGGCGGACAACGGGTGGCCGCGCCCACCCATGCAGCGGATGCCGATCAAGCTGAACTACGCGACCGCGCTCTACAAGCAGGACGAGAAGGTCAGCGACGCCTGGGTGGTGGTCTACCACACCATGGCCGGCAAGGGCCGTACCGCGCGGATCGGTGGGATCAACTCCGTCGAGGGGGACCGCTGGATCATGTTGGTGGCCGGCTACGACGAGGACCGGCCCAGCCGCGACGTCGCCGACTTCACCGCCCGCTGCCGCGAGCACTATCCGCCGATGTTCGGCGACATCGCCGAGCACGGGCAGATGATCGGCGGGGTGGTCACGTACCACCAGGCCGACAGTCGACGCCGGGACTTCCACCGGCTCGACCGGATGCCCGCCGGTTTGGTCGCCGCCGGGGACGCGGTCGCCTCCTTCAACCCGGTGTACGGCCAGGGCATGACCTCCGCGACGCTGCACGCCTCCTGCCTGTCCGCGTACCTCCGGTCGGACCCGAAGCTGGACGAGCCGGCGCGGGCCTACTTCGACCAGGTCGCAGTCATCGTCGACGCCGCCTGGCAGATCTCCACCGCCGCCGACATCGAACTCCCCCACGTCGACGGCCCGTACCCGCCCGGCTACAAGGTCACGAAATGGTTCGGTGACCTGATCTTCCGGGCCTCGCTGACGGATCCGGTGCTCAACGCCCGGCTGAGCCGGGTCACCACCATGCTCGACCATCCGGCGACGCTGAGCCACCCCGGCACCCTGCTCCGGGCCCTCCGGCTGGGCCTGCTCCGGAGGCGCTCCGCCACCGCCTCCACCGACAGCCCATAGCTGCGAAGGGCCCTCAGCGCAGCCGGCGGATGTCGCCGTACGCCCGGTAGAACCCACCGCGGCCGGACTCGCGGACCTCCGTCACCAGGTAGCGGGCGCCCGGCTCGCGGATGCCCTTGGGGAACTGCACGGACCAGTCCCGTCGATAGCCGTCGGAGAGCACCTGGACCCGCAGCCGCCCCCGGTCGTCCAGGCACTGCACCACCACGCCCGCGCCGGCGTCGCTGGTCACCTCGACCAGCGTCGGCTCCACGGTCCGGGGTGCCTGGCGGGGCGCCTTGACGTCCAGCACCTCCGGCACGTCCCCGACCTGGGCCGCCCGGATCGCCGGCTCGCTGGCGTCGATGCACGCCAGGTGGCCGCCGGTGGTGACGACGTAGAGCCGACCGTCGCGGTACTGCATGGAGTACGCCGACCCGCAGCCGGTGCCGAGCTTCCACAGCCGGGTGCCCGCCGCGTCGAAGCAGTAGATCGAGGACTGGCTGTCACCGGCGAAGACGTACCGGCCGCCCTCGGCCGTGGCGCACGAGAAGACCGGGGCGTCGCACCGGTAGCTGCGCTCGACCCGACCGTCCTTTGCCAGCCGCACCACCTCGCGGGTGCCCGTGCCGGCGAACACGCTGCCCGGCTCCTGCCATCCGAAGAGCACCGAGCCGGTCCTGGTGTGCCAGAGTTCGCGACCGGTCCGCCAGTCGTAGCCGGTCACGCCCTGCGAATGGCCGTGGTAGAGCGCGTCGGTGTCGCAGCGCACCATCCAGGCGGAGCGCCCCCGCCCCGGGCGGCGCCAGAGGAACTCGTCCTCGTGGTCGATGGCGGCGATCCCACCGTCGGCGTCCGAGACGCCCAGAACGCCGTCGTGAATGTCCAGCCAGTAGATGTCGATCTCCGGCGCGATCGCGTACGCCACCCGGGGCACCTTGCCGGAGAGGTCGTAGACGTTGCCGTCGTCGCAGCCGGCGTAGATCCAGGCGTCGTCGGCGACGATGCACTTCACACCGTCGGGGAGGCGGACCTGGCTGCGCACCTGGGCGTCGTGGTCGAGGGTGGTGATGACCCCGTGCTCGTTGCCCACCATGCAGTGCTGCCCGTCGACGAAGATGCCGAAGGCGGGGGCACCGGAGTCGTAGCGCCACAGCACCGGGGCGGTGTGGGCGGTGGAGCGGGTGCTGACGATCTGGCGGCGGGAGACGGTGCGCTTCTGTCGAACGCCGGGGACGGCCGGGGCGTACCCCTTGCGGACCTTCTCCCCGATCTTCTTCGCGGCGGCGGCACGGGCGCGGGCGTTGTCCGGGTAGGCGCTCGCCTTAATCTGCCCCTGGTCGCCGATCCGGCCGTAGCGCACGGTCAGCGTGGCGTCCTCGACAACGACCTCGTAGAACTTGTGTGCACCGTCCACTTCGGACAGTTCGAGGTAGGTCGTCTCCTGGGACATGGGGGCCTCCGAGGGGGTCAGCGACCGGCCCGACGTGGCCGGCGCGGCGACAGTGCCCACACGCTAACCGTCGCCTCCGACAAGATCGGCTGCCGCTCGCGCCGCCTGTGCCGCTCCCTGGTGGCTTGCCAGCGCACCTCTGGGAGGGGATGGTGACCGGATGCCGCACGATCCCCGCGATGCCCACGTCGTCATCGTCGGCATCGACCGTTACGAGGCCGGGAGCGAGTGGAGCCTGGTCGGGCCGGTCGACGACGCCGTCCGGTTCGCCACCAGGTTCGTGGCGCGGGGGGTGCCACCGGAGCAGGTGACCGTGCTGCTGGCGCCCGACCCCGGTCCGGACGTCGTCCCTCCGGGTGTGGTCGTGCGGCCCGCCGACCGCGGGACCGTACGGGACGTGCTGCTGCGCGAGCTGCCCACCCGACGCGGATCCACCCTCTACGTGATCTGGGGTGGTCACGGCTACGTCGACACCGGTCGTCATCGGCGGCTCTACTACTCCGACGCCACCGCCACCGATTCCGGCGCCCTCGACCTCGATTCCATGCTCGTGACGTTCGCCTCCGACCTCGTCCCGGCGTTCAACCGACAGCTGTGGATCGTCGATGCCTGCCAGGTGCGCGAGCGTCCAGAGGCGGGGCGCTCGACCGGCAACGAGACCTTCCCCAGCGGAGTCCCCGTCGAGGGCCGGACGCAGGACGTGGTGTTCGCCGCTGGTCTCGGTCAGGCCGCTGCCAACCTGCGGGTCCGCCGTACCGGCCTGTTCAGCCGGGAGATCCTGCGACTGGTCGAGTCCGGCGACACGGACTGGCTCGGGGACCCGGGGCGGTTGGTGGCCACGCTACGAGAGCGGTTCGCCGAGTTGCGGGCGAGTGGTCTCACCGGGCAGACGCCGACGTACCTCTGGTATCGCAACGGGCTGGGCGACGAAGGTCTCGTTCTCGGAAAGCCCGAGGCGGGGCCGCCGGTGCGGGCAGCTCCCGCGTCACCGTCACCCACCGTGATGGCCCCTCTCGTGGACGCGTTGCTGGAGATACCGGAGTTCCGGCGGCCCGCCGAGCGTGAGGAGATCCTGTCCCTCCTGCGGGGCCAGGTGTACGCGGCGATCCGGCGGCACAACGGGGCACGGCTCGACACCATCAGCGTCGTACGGACCTGTCTGCGGTATCCGGGCGCACTGTCCGAACTCGTCGAGGCGGTCCGCTTCTTCGCCACCGACGATGCGGCGATGGCCGGCGTCGAGACCGGGGCCGCCCGGCTGGTGCCGTACACGTGATCGCGCGCCGCCGGCACCGCGCACCGCAGACTGGCACGGAATCCGGGTTGTCGTACCCGTTGCTCCATGTGACGCTTTCGTTGCGCTGCAAACATGAGAGATGATGGTCTTATCGACTGTCATCGTCGGAAGGGTTGCCGTACATGGAGGAAGGCCTCGCTGATATCGAGTCTGAGTTGCTCGATCTGTCAACGGTCGACGTCGCGTCCCTGCGATCCGTTGACCTCACCGGCATGACTGCGGCGATCTCGCGGGTGCGCGCGATCATTGCCGATACGGGGGGCAGCATCAGCGGCTACAACGGCTCCTCCCCGAGCCGGAGGCGGCCCACCGGGCCGGATTCGGAGGAACATGGCGTCTGATCCCGTGCCGTTAGGGCCGACGTACCTCGAACCCGAGCACTTTCACGCCCTGGCGTCCGGTGGGGGAGCCGAACGGACCGTCGAGGCGCTCTGGCGGTCCGAGCGCAGTTGGCGGCTGATCGTGCTGCGGGTCCTCCTGGACAGCTGCGCCACCCGGCCCGATGCCGCCGGTCCGCTCGCGCCCGTCGCTGACGCCTGGCAGCTTCTGGTCCAGGCGCACGGTGCCGCTCCGGACGTCACCGAAGACGTCCTGGCCCGGCCACAGGTCGGCATCTGGGCCGCGCACACCCTGCGTCGGCTGCGAGACGACGCCGACCTTCTCGTGCCGTTGTGGCTGGACGTCGGATACCTGCACGCGTTGGCCGCGGCGAGCGCTGTCCGCGCGGGCCTCTCCTTCGACCTCGACATCCCGGTGCGCGACGGCGCGGCGGTGCTACCCACCGTGGGCTCCGCCTCGATCGCGTCGGCCGTCCCGGTCGTCCGCGTGCGGGCCCGGGACGGACAGGTCGACCTGGTGACCGGCGGACGGACCGTCCGGTGCGTGGCCGGTGATCCGGACTGGCATGAGCCGATCATCGTCGAGGCCGCTGCGGACGGCGTCGGCCTCCGGGTCGAACTGCTCGATCGTGACGTGTACCGGGACCTGCGGGGCCCCTCGTCGCCCGAGCCGCTGTCGGCACCCGAGATCGCCCGCTGGCGTGCGTGTCTCGCGCAGGCCTGGGAGCTGCTGGTCAGCGAGCAGCGCGGCACGGCCCTGGCGATCGCCGGGATCCTGCGGACCGTGGCACCGCTGCCACGCCGGGATCGATTCCGCCAACTGTCCGCGTCCGGAGCCGAGGCCTTCGGCGGCGTCCTGCTCTCCGAGCCGGACGACGCGGCACAGTTGGCCGTGACCCTGGTGCACGAGTCGCAGCACCACAAGCTCGGCGCGTTGTCGCACCTGCTCGCCCTCTCCGAGGGCGGCGGCCCGATCCGCTACTACGCCCCGTGGCGCGACGACCCCAGGCCACTTGCCGGCGTTCTTCAGGGTGCGTACGCGTTCGCCGGCATCACCCGGTTCTGGCGGGTTCACCGACACCACGCGTCGCCCACCGACCGGGCCGCCGCGGACTTCGAGTTCGCGCTGTGGCGGCGGCAGACCCTCGGCGTACTGCGGCTCATGGCGGCGTCCGGCCGTCTGACCACGCACGGCCAGCGGTTCGTCGAGACGCTGCACGCGGAACTGGAGACTTGTCAGGAAGACGAGGTGCCTGTCACCGCGCTCGATGCGGCGCACGCCGTCGCCCTCGATCACCGCGCGATGTGGCGGGGCCACAACGTGCGCCTCGACCCGGCCGACCGGGATGCGCTGGCGGTGGCCTGGCAGCGCCGCGACCCGGCAGCGGAGGCTGTCCTCGCCATCGACGGCCGGAAGGTGCTGGCGGCGCCTCCGGAGGGTCTGCTCGACGCGAGGGCTGTGCTGCGCAGATACCTGCTGGTCGACCCGGACGAGTTCGGTCGACTGTGCGCCTCGCCCGAGACGGTGGGCGCCAGGGTCGCGGGCGCCACCCCGGCCGACCTCGCACTGGTGGCCGGTGACCTGGAGCGGGCGCGTGCCGGCTACCTCGGTGAACTGAGGCAGGACCCGTCGAGCGTGCACGGCTGGGTGGGCCTCGGCCTCACCCAGATCGACCGTCCCGCCGACCCGGCCACGCGCGCCCTGCTGGGCCGTCCGGAGCTCGTCCTGGCCGTCGTCCACAGGCTCCGGTCGCGGGGCCACGCAACGGTGGCGCTGGACCCCATCGAGCTGGCCGACTGGGTCGGCCGCGGCGTACCGGACCAGGAACTCGACACGTTCGACCCGGCGGGCTGGCTGACTGTGTGACCCGCCGGGTCGGACGTGGTGCCGCTACAACGGAAGCGGGTCGATGTCGCAGTTGGCCCGTACGCCGGCACCGATCGCCGCGACGGCCGGGTGCCGTACGCCGAGGGTCTGCCGCAGTTGCTCGAGGCCCTTGTCGAACAGCATGCCCGCCTCCGCCTCCCGTCCCAGGCCCCGAAGGTCCATGGCGAGGTTGAGAGCACACACGAGCGTGGTGGGGTGGCTGCTGCCGAGGACCTGACGGCAGGTCGCGAGGGTGGCCAGGTCGAGGGCGTGAGCCTCCTCGTAGTCGCCGAGCTCGTAGTGATCGCTCGCCAGGTTGATCCGGGAAGCCATCACCAGGGCATGCGACTCGCCGAGCCGGTTGGTCAGCCGTTGCAGCGCCGTCTGGTCGAGCTCCCGGGCCTGCTCGCACTCGCCCAGCAGCCGAAGTGTCACCGCCAGGTCCACCTGAGCGCCCGCGGTGTGCGGGTGCTGCTCGCCGTACAGCCGGCGCAGACCCTCCACCGCGACCTCCGCTGCCTCCCGCGCGGCACGGAGGTCACCGGTCAGCCGCTGGTCGATGGAGAACGTCAGCGTGGCGAGCACGGTGTCCGGGTGGCTGTCGCCGTAGCGGGTACGGAAGCGGCGGAGCACGTCGCTGGACAGGTCCAGGGCGTCGTGGTGGTGACCGGCCTTGCGCCGGAAGCTCGCCAGCATGTGGCTCTGCCGGAGAAGATCCGGGTGGTCGTCGTACTTCAGCATCCGACGGGCCGTCGCGACGACGTTCTCCTGGTTGGCGTGCGCCGCGACGTAGTCACCGAGTTCACGGCGGTCGAGGTTGATGCCGCCGAAGGTGCTGAGGCTGTCGGGGTGGTCGGTGCCGTAGATCTGCACCAGCCGCTGATAGGTCTGTTCGTCGAGTTGGAGAGCTCGCCCGAAGAGGCCGGACAGTCGCATGCTCACCGCGAGGTTGTGTGCGGCGCGCAGGGTGAACGGCTCCTCCTCGCCGAAGTTCTGCTTGGCCCGCTCGTAGACGATGAGCGAGCGATCCAGCGCGCCGGTGAAGTCACCGGCGACCCGGTGGTCGGCGGCCACGGCACCGGTGGCGTCCAGGGTCTCCTCCTGGTCGTCGCCGCGGGTCTGCCGGTACAACTCCAGCGTCCGGGCGTTGAGTGCTGCCGCGGCGGCGTAGTCACCGACGACGAAGTGCATGAAACCAAGCCAGCTCGCCATCCGGAGGCTGTCCGGGTCGGCGCCGTCGGCGGTGGAGGTCCAGGCCGTCCACGCCCGCTGCGAGAGGTCACGGGCGCCGAGGTGGTCACCCCACCGCCACAGGTACTTCGCCTCGTTCAGGACCATGTCCCGCACGAGTTCGTTGGAGCACCGCTCGGCCTCCGAGGCGATGATGTGCGGATACAACTCGGCGTACCGCGGCCAGTGGTCGGCGTCGTCCGGCTGGTCGGGGTCGTTGCCGGCGAGCAGCAGGTGGGCGCCGTGGCGCATCGCCTCCCGGTCTTCCGGGTCCATCTGGTTGATCAACACGCGCTGGACGAGACGGTGCATCTGGAACGAGTTCGTCCGGTGGTCGATCCTGGCCAGCGACAGTCGACCGATCGTACGGATCGCCCGGTTGAGGCGGATCGGGTTGCGGACGAGGGGATCCAGGTCGGGATGGATGCGAAGGGCGCGCGGCTTCGACAGCAGCACCTTGCCGATCGGTTCGGGCGCGAAGTACGAACACACCTGCAACAGCCGTAGTGCCGAGCTGTCCTGGTCACGTAGCCAGTTGAGAGACACGTTCCACGCCGCCGCGACGAGTGCGGGGTAATCCTGCGTCGCCGTACCGTCGTCGAGCACCGGGCGGCTGGCATCCAGGAGTTCGAGGTACTCGTCGGCGGGCATCCTCGTCTCGGCGCGCCAGGCCGCCGCCTGTTCGATGGCCAACGGAAGGTCGCCCAGGGCCGCGGCGAGGCGGTCGGCGTCGTCGACGGCCAGGTCCGGGCCTCGACGGCGGAGCAGTTCGATGCTCTCCTGCCGGTCGAAGACGTCGACCGGAAGACTGCTCGCGATCTCCCGCCACGCACCATTGCGCGAGGTGACCACGATGCTCCCCGGGCCGCCCGTCGGGAAGAACCGCTCGACGTCGTCCGGGTCCTCGGCGTTGTCGAAGATCAGCAACCAGTTCGTGTGCGGACGGCCGATCCGCAGCGCCTCCAGCACCGCCGGCACGGCCGTGTTGGCCGTCGACGGCACCGGCAGGTTCAAGCGCACCGCCAGCTCCACCAGCGCGGACTGGATCTGGGCCGGGCGCTCGGCCGGGATCCACCAGATGAGGTCGAAGTCCTGCTGATGGAGATAGACGTACTCGATGACGAGCTGGGACTTGCCGACCCCGCCGGCGCCGTGCACCGCCTCCGGCAGGACGGCGGTGGTGCCGGCGCGCAGGCGCTGGTGCAGGGAGTCGAGCAGGTCGCGCCGGCCCGTGAAGTTCGTGTTCCGCAGCGGAAGGTTGCCGACGATCGCCGGTGCCTGTCCGTCGAGTCGATGCGCGGTCTCCAGGTCGTGGATCCGCAGCCTGCCGGGGATGACGTCCGAATCGGTGGCCAATGTGTCAGGCGTGGTGGTGCCGAACGAGACCCCCGGGCCCGGCGATTTCACTCTGTCAGACATTCCGGACTCCATGGTCCTGTGAGCGGTAACGGAAGACGGCGGCACTACTCGACGTACCTGCCGTGGAATGGGCGACCCGAGTGCCTGGCCGAGCCGCGTGGCCGCGCCAAGGTTCGGCCCGCCCAGTGAGAGGTGAACAGCCAACTCGACCCGCAGGTACGGCTCGGCGGCCGGAGTGACGCGCCCGAACGACGCGTTCCGCGGATCCTTGATGCGAAGTGTCAGGTTGCGCACGGCCTCGACGTCGTGCGCGAGTTCGTACTCCACGACGTGCTGGACCTCGATGGTGCGGTCGCGGTACCCGAGCGTGAGGAGACGCTCGCGGACGCCGTGGACGAACTCGTACCTGATGCGGGTGTCACTCGTGGTCGCGCCCCCGTGCAGGACGGGGCGCACCAGGTCGCTCGTCAGCACCTCGGTCAACTGCGCCGGCCCCGACCGGACCACCGTCTTGAGCAGGGCGCGCACCACCCGGGCGTTGAGCGGAGCGGCCGCCAGCCGCGTCGCCAGCGTGAACGACGCGGGTGACACGGTGGCCCGGAATCGGGCGACAAGATCGTGGGCGCTGAGCGAGTGCCTCAACCGGGAGGCGGTCGAGCCGTCCGGCGGCAGGAGCAGCGCGGGCAGCCGCACGTCGTCCGGCGCGGGGTCCGCCAGCAACCGGCTCCACCGGTGCAGCCAGTCGGTGCCGCGTTCGATGACCGGTACCGCCGTCAGCAGGGCGTCGTTCTGCTCGCCCGGCGGGCGCAGGTCCAGACCGCTCACCCGCCACGACCACCCGGTGGTCGTCGCACCGGAGCCGCCCGGGCTCCAGGCCACCTCGGTCGTCTCCATCCGTCGTTCGCGCCAGTGCTGCTGGGGCAGCACGTTGACGACGGCGACCATCATGCGGGCCGCCCAGGAGGCGAGGACGGGTTGGACGAGCCCGCCGAGCCAGGCTTCGGAACCACCGTGGGTCAGCAGGAAGACGACGCGTTGTCCGGCCGGGTCAACCAGATCCGCGGGTGCGGCGGGGTCACCGTCCGGCCCGCCGGTCACCCAGAGCCTGCCGTCGCCGACCCCCATCCGCCTGACGTCGACCGAACGGAAGACGCTCTGGGCGCGCAGCACCGCCACGAAGGTGGATATCTCGTCGGCCCAGAACTCCATCACCGGGTCGTCGTCGACGACCACGACGAGTTCCCGGCTGTCGCCGGTGGGCCCGAGCGGCGGCCCGTCGGCCTGTCGGCCGGGGGCTGAGGTCAACGGCGTCGACTGGCTCATCAGCGACCCGAACCGGGCCACGGTGGCCGCATGCGACGGCACCCGCCGGCAGTGCTTCCGTCCGGCCGGCGCGTACGCCAGCCGGCGCTTCCCGTCGTCGCGTGGCCGTTGCCGCTCATGCAGGGACCTTTCGCCTGTCGCCGTCGGCGTGGACCGCCCCCACTGGCTGCCGGTCCGGATCGTCGAACAAGAGCACGAAGCCGTGCCCGATGTGCTGGTCGAGCCCCTTGGGGTCCTCACTCCACGCCTGCTGCCGCAATTGCGCGGCACGGTTCGGAAGTTCGGTCACCTCGGAGCCCGACGCGTGGTCGCCAAGCATCGACGAAACAGTCTTACATAGATCCACTGTGGATGAAGATCCACGGTGCCACACGATCGCCGGGACGCCGGACCGCAACCCGACGAGCAATTGCCGCTCGCCGACGCTGTCGGAGGTCGGGGTCTCGCTGAGCACCAGCGCCACGACCGCGGTCTCGCGTTTGAGAATCGCCTCGAGCTGAACGTCGGCATGCTGCTGCGCCGCGCAGTGGACCAGCTTCCGCTCGCCGACGCGGTCGGCCAGACCTCGCCAACGACTCCGCCAGACCCGGTGCCACTGACTGGCGCGGAGGCGCTCGAGGCTCCTGATCACCAGGGGATACTCCGTGGTCAGGGGACTCGGCATCGGTGAGTCGAGTTCCTTGCGCCAGGTGTCGACCGGTTCGTTGATCAGCTGCCAGGGCAGGACGAACTCGATCGTCACCGCCCCGGCGAGCTTCGCCCAGCGGCGCTCGGTCTCGTTGACGACCTGGTCGACGGCCGCCTCGAGCTCCCCGTACGGGACGTGTCGGTCCTCGCCGCGGATCGGTTGCCACACCGGGGACGCCCACTGATACCAGTGCGACATGATGTAGGTGTCGTCGTCGCCGCCGTACTTCTCGAACTGGATCACCAGGTAGGCGGTGCCGGTGGGGGACGGAGGGCTCGGCGCGGAAGCCACGACCTGATCGGTCATTCCCCAGTCCTTGGCGAGCTGCGCGGTGAGATGGTTCATCCGGGACAGCGACGCCTGCGGTACGGCCGGCGCGATCCTGTCGAGCAGTGAAAGCCAGGGTGGCACCGCGCCGTGTGAGTTCGCCGACGCGAGGTGGGCGAAGAGATGCCAGGCGGTCTCGCACCACGGCGGTGCGGGGGTCGCGCGGGCCTCGGTGACGAACCGTCGCAGCTCCGCGGTCGCCTCAAGGGTGGACAACAGGCTGCGCAGCCAGGAGATGTCGTAGTCGGCGAGAAGTTCCACCGCCTGCCACTCGTCGGCCAGGAGCAGGAGCGCGATTGTCTGTGTGCTGCCCGGCTCGAGCAGCTCCAGGCATTCGGCGAGGCAGCGCAGGCCACCTGGCCGGTCCACGCACACCGTCACCAGATCGACGATCTGGGGTCGCAGCACGACCAGCTCCCGGTAACCCAGCGCCCCGCCCAGCGCATGCCCCAGCTCCTGAAGCAGCAACTGTCGGCTGTTGGGGTCGCGGACCACAGCCGACGCCTCCATGACGGTGGCGATCTGCCCGACGAGTCGGCGACGTTCCTCCGCTATGGACGGCGGATGACGCCGCGGGGCCTCACGCACGAGCCCCAACTGATCGCTCGCCGGCGCGACTCCGAGGTGACGCTGTGGGCGGCGTCATCAGGACGGCTCCGAGCTGAAGGGGTCGAGCTTCTCCAGCGCCTCCACGACGTCGGCCGCTTCTCCGGTCACCTCGGCACGCCGCCGCTGGGTGCCGTCGTCGAAGACCGCGACCACCCTGACCTGTCCGCCACGACGACGGAGCAGCGACTGTAGGGCGTACCAGCCGGCGGACGATCCGATTCCCACGCCGATCTGGACCAGGGCGTCGGTCACCAGCCCTCGGGACGAGACGAAGTCGCATTCGGCGGCGGGATGCCAGGTGTCGGCCGCCAGCCCCGCGGTCCGCAGATGCTGAATCAGGTCCGGGATGGACTCGTCGTAGATCGGAACGCCGTCGTCGTCGGCGAGCGGCAGGAAGGTCACGTCGGCGCCGGGTCGGGGGCCGGGCTCGCGGTGGCTGTCCGTGGCGACAATCGAGACCTTTGGTGACATGCGCCTATGGTATTGGTGGCGGCGGCGGCCATGGCATCCCCGAAGTGTCGCCAACTTGACAGATCGCCGTGGCGTCCACAGTGGGCCTCGCCTGGCGGCCGCCTCTCCGCTGGGCGGTTGTTCGAATCGCGACATCAGTGTGGAACCCCCTGGAAACATTGACGAAGGTCTCGGTGCTCGATTACCGTGCCGATCGAGAGAGCGCTCTCTCACCTAACCTTCTCCTCAATTACGACGAAACGCGTCGGGGCCGGTCAGCCGGCGTTCTGGCGCGCGATGGAGGCACCATGAAACCTCCCGTCCCACACCGTCGATGGGCACTGGCCGCCACCACCGCCCTGGCCGTGGCCGTCAGCGGCCTGACGATCGCCGTCACCCGCCCGGCGGAGGCCGCCCCCGTCGGCGCCGGCAGCTACACCACCACCCCCGTCGGTGCGCTTCCCAGCGGCTGTGGCCAGATGTCGAGCAACCCCCGGCAGTTCGCCACCGCCAACGCGCCGGCCGGTGCGATACCCACCAACGACTGGTGGTCCTCACTGCTGTGGAAGCGCACCGACTGCTCCTTCAGCGAGCCCCTGCACGCCCATCCGATCTCGTACGACACCTTCGGTGACGGCCTCGGCTTCTCCGCCAACTCCACCCCCGCCATCAGCGGCACCTCGACCGGCGTCGGGGAGTACCACTACCCGTACGTCCAGGACATCCGGGTCGGTGTGGCCGGGCTCGCCGCGCCACAGGTCAAGGTCGACGGCTGGACCGACTGGACGGTCAGCCCGCACTGGAGCGACGGGGCGCGGACGATGCGCGCCACCATCGGTCACGGCCTGCCCTTCGCGTACTTCCAGACCACCGGCGGCGACGCGGTGATCAACACGAGCGGCACCGCCGACGTCTGGTCCAACAGCGGCGCCACCATCGGCTTCCGGGTGAACGGCCACGACTACGTCGCGTACGCGCCCGGCGGCGCCAGCTGGACGGCCGGCGCCGGCCGCATCTCCTCCACCCTGGCCGGTCGGGGCTACTTCTCCGTCGCCCTCCTGCCGCCGACCGCGACCACGACGGAGCGCGCCGAGCTGGCCGCGACCTACGGCCGGTACGCGCACGCCCACGTCACCGGCACCCGGGTCTCGTACGCCTACGACCCCGCGACCAGCGGCCTGACCACCACGTACGCGTTCACCACGACCGCCCGCGAGGGGACCGCCACGCAGACCGTGGTGAGCCTCTACCCGCACCAGTGGAAGTCGCTGACCGGCTCCACCCCGATCACCCCGACGTACCCGTCGGCGCGTGGCCGGATGAAGGCGCTCACCGGCGTCAACCAGTTCCGCACCTCCATGAAGTTCCAGGGCGTCCTGCCGGAACTGCCGGCCGTCGGCGACGGCAGCGGCGCCGATCTGGCGACGCTCAACGGCCACCTGGCCGCCGCCCGGGCGAACCCGATGGACCAGCGCGGCGCAGACACGTACTGGACGGGCAAGGGACTCGGCCGGGCGGCCCGACTCGCCGAGGTGGCCGACCTGGTCAACGACACCGCGACGCGGGACAGCGCGCTGAACGCGATCCGCGCCACGCTCACCGACTGGTTCACCGCGTCCAGCGGCAAGACCTCGAAGGTCTTCTACTACAACGCCAACTGGGGCACGCTGATCGGCTACCCGGCGTCGTACGGCTCCGACCAGGAACTCAACGACCACCACTTCCACTACGGCTACTACATCGCGGCCGCCGCGACGCTGGCCAAGTTCGACCCGGCCTGGGCCGCCAAGAGCCGCTACGGCGGCATGGTGGACCTGCTGATCCGGGACGCCAACAACTACCGTCGCGACGACACCCAGTTCCCCTACCTGCGCGACTTCGACATCTACGCCGGGCACGACTGGGCGTCCGGGCACGGCTCGTTCGGGTCCGGCAACAACCAGGAGTCCTCGTCGGAGGGGATGAACTTCGCCAACGCCCTGATCCAGTGGGGTCAGGTGACCGGCGACACCGCCGTCCGGGATGCCGGCATCTTCCTCTACACCACCCAGGCCGCGGCCATCCAGGAGTACTGGTTCGACTCCAGCGACCAGAACTTCCCCGCCGCCTTCGGGCACTCGACGGTCGGCATGGTCTGGGGTGACGGCGGCGCGTACGCCACCTGGTTCAGCGGCGAGCCGGAGATGATCCAGGGCATCAACCTGCTGCCGATCACCGGTGGCCACCTCTACCTGGGCAACAACCCGGCGTACGTGCGGACCAACTACGCCGAACTGGTCCGCAACAACGGCGGGCCGCCGACGGTGTGGCAGGACATCCTCTGGCAGTTCCAGGCCCTCGGCGACGCCCCCGCGGCGTTGGCGAACCTCCGCGCGAACCCCGGCTACACACCCGAGGAGGGGGAGAGCCGCGCACACACCTTCCACTGGATCCGCAACCTCGCGGCGCTGGGCACCGTCGACACGACGGTGACCGCCAACCACCCGCTGACGGCGGTCTTCTCACGCAACGGGGCCCGCACCTACGTGGCGTCGAACCCGACCGCGACGCCGGTCACGGTGACCTTCTCCAACGGCACCACGCTCAACGTGGCAGCCGGACGGACGGCCACCACCGGTGCGTACACCTGGAGTGGCGGCAACGCCTCGGGCGGTGTACCGCCCACGGACCCGCCGCCCACCGACCCGCCGCCGACGGATCCGCCCCCGAACCCGGGCACCCCGACGCGGTACCTGCTGCCCGGGGGAGGGCTGGGCGCCGCCGGCGGCGCGGCCACGACCACGGTCGCGGCGGCCAACGGAAACCACGACGGTACGCCGACCAACCCGCAGGTCTTCACGGCGACCGGCCTGAACCTCGCCTACTCCGGCGGACAGACCGCGTTCGACCTGTTCCTGGACGCCGGTACGGCAGTCGGCAACGGGGTGCAGGTGCGGGTCTCCTACGACCTGACCGGCAACGGCAGTTGGGAGAGGGTGGAGACCTCGCGCTACTTCGCCACCGACCCGGTCCCCGGCTATGAGCACTACACGCAGAACACCGGCCTGGCCTCGGCCACCGGCACGTTGGGTGCGCTGAGCAACGGCACGGTCCGCGTCGAGGTCTGGTCGGCGATCGGCAACAACCCGAGCACCCTGGGCATCGGCAACCAGTCGGTGCTGCGTCTCCCGTACTCCTGACCCACCGCCGCGACGCCGCCGCCGGTCGAGACGAGGCCGGCGGCGGCGTCGCGGCGTAGGTGCGGTCAGGCGCGCTGGGCGTCGGCGAGCATGTCGAGCGAGACC
Organism: Micromonospora yongxingensis; assembly: GCF_052601155.1. Classification (NCBI taxonomy): domain Bacteria; kingdom Bacillati; phylum Actinomycetota; class Actinomycetes; order Micromonosporales; family Micromonosporaceae; genus Micromonospora; species Micromonospora yongxingensis. Next base: position 163,560 of record NZ_JBQXEO010000007.1, on the reverse strand, counting down.
TGCCACAGTCGCTCGGCTGCCGCGGGGTCGATCGCGTGGTCGGCGACTCCGCTCAGCGGTGTCTCGGGGGTGTGGCGCCCGGCCTGGTTGCAGTCCTCGAAGTACCGGCCGCCGACGCCCTCCAGTTGCGGCCAGGCCGCGAGCAGCACGGAGGTGGCGGCCCCCTGCTCCGGGGTCTTTAAGTCGTACGCCGGAAGGTTCGCGTAGTCCTCTTCGGTGAGGTGGCGCCCCAGGTTGGTGGTGACCGCGCCAGGGTTGGCCGCGTTGACGGTGATGCCGTCGCCGGCCCAGCGCCTGTTCGCCTCGACGGCGAACAGCGCGGTGGCCGTCTTCGACTCTCCGTACGCCAGGAGGCGGTCGTAGGGGCGGTCGTGGAAGTTGATGTCCTCGAAGACGATCGGCGCCTGCACGTGTGCGATGGAACTGAGGGACACCACGCGTGCCCTGCCGGCCGCCGCGAGCGCAGGATGCAGTCCGGTGGTGAGCGCGAAGTGGCCGAGGTGGTTGGTCGCGAACTGCAGCTCCCAGCCCTCCGCGGTCCGCATCTGCGGGGTCGCCGACACCCCGGCGTTGTTGACCAGGATGTGCAGAGGGCCTTCCCAAGCGGCGACGAGGGCGGCGACCGACCTCTGGTCGGAGAGGTCCAGAGGGGCTACCCGGACCAGTTGGCCCGTGGTGCCCTGGATGTCCGCCGCGGTCCGCTTGCCGGCCTCCACATCCCTGACGGCCAGGGTGACCTCGGCACCCGCGGACGCGAGCGCCCGGGCCGTCTCGACGCCGATGCCCGATGAGGCACCGGTGACGACGGCACGCCGCCCGGTGAGGTCGACACCGCCCACGACGTCCTCGGCGGTGGATCGGGCGTTGAAAGGCGTGGTGATGCGATCTGATGGCATTGTCGGGTTCCTTTGATGTCGTCGTTGCCGTCCGGCGGTGACAACCGGGTCTGAGACTGGCCGGCTCCCGCAACGATCGTGCGCGGCGGCCCGGCGAAGCGTCCAACACACGCTTCCTGCCGTAGCCACAGTCTGTTCCTGGGACCACCCTGACCGCTCGGGAATGAGCGGTGGTCCCTCGGGTACCCGAGCGAATCGGGATACGACCAGGAGAGGGTGGCCGAAATGAAGGTCAGAAACTCGCTGCGTGGGTTGAAGAACAAAATGAACTCGATCGTGGTCCGCCGCCGGGGCAGGACGTTCGTCATCAACAAGAGCGACCGGCGCCAGAAGGCGCGACAGGGCTGAGACCGCTACGTGGCGAGCGCATCGCGGCGCAGGAGACCGAGACGGTCCACCGCGGCCGACACGAGCGCGTCCGGGGACAGCGAGACGTCGAGGACCAGCCCCGGCTCGTCCGGCTCGAACCGTTCCAGGATGGCCAACTGGGAATCCAGAAGGCTCGCCGGCATGTAGTGCCCGGCGCGCTGGGACATCCGCTCCCGGATGACCTCCGCCGTCCCGTCCAGGTGCAGGAAGTCCACGGTCGGTGGTCCCTGCCGGAGCACGTCCCGGTAGGAGCGCTTCAACGCCGAGCAGGCCAGCACCGTCGAGACGCCTTCGGCGTCCCGGTCGGCCATCCAGGTGGCGAGGGCGCGGAGCCAGGGCCAGCGGGCGTCGTCGTCGAGGGGTACGCCCGACCGCATCCTCGCCACACTGGCCTCGGAGTGGAACTCGTCGGCCTCGGCGAACGTCAGGCTGGTCAGGTCGCTGATCCCCCTGGCCACCGTTGTCTTCCCCGCCCCGGACACGCCCATCACGACGACGTGCCGGGGCGGGTGCCGGCGGGTGGACGGGGGAGCGGCACGGCGCTCACCAGTCATGGACGGTCCCGTCCTTGAGGCGGTTGAACGGGAGGTAGGCCGGCACGTACGGGAACCGCTCGGCGGCCTCCTCGTCGAGCTCGACGCCCAGCCCCGGCTGCTCGCCCGGATGGAGGTAGCCGTCGGTGAACGTGAAGGACTGCCGGAACACCTCGTTGGTCAGGACGCCGTGCCGCATGTACTCCTGGATGCCGAAGTTGTGGATGGCCAGGTCGAGGTGCAGGGCGGCGGCCATGCCGACCGGTGAGATGTCGGTCGGGCCGTGGATGCCGGACTTGATCTGGTACTGCGCGGCGAAGTCGAGCAGCCGTCGCATCGCGGTGATGCCCCCCGTGTGGGTGACGGCGGACCGCACATAGTCGATCAACTGCTCCCGGATGAGCGTCTGGTAGTCCCACACCGTGTTGAAGACCTCGCCGATCGCCAGCGGCGTGGTGGTGTGCTGGCGTACCAGCCGCAGCGCCTCCTGGTTCTCCGCCGGAGTGCAGTCCTCCAGCCAGAACAGGTCGTACGGTTCGAGATCCTTGCCGAGCCGCGCCGCCTGGATCGGGGTCATCCGGTGGTGGCCGTCGTGCAGCAGCGGAAGCTCGGGCCCGAACTCGTTGCGTACCGCCTCGAAGACGCCGGGCAGGTGACGCATGTAGGAGCGGGTGTCCCAGTCCTCCTCGGCCGGCAGTGGGGTGCGCTGCGCCGGTTCGTAGTCGTACCGCTTGCCGTCGGCGCTAGGCTGGGCCGCCACCCCGTAGACGGCGTTGATGCCCGGCACGGAGGTCTGGACCCGGATCGACCGGAAACCGAGGTCGAGGTGGCTGCGGATCGAGTCGAACAGCTCGGGCATGTCCCGGCCCGAGGCGTGGCCGTAGGCCATGATGCCGGTCCGCGACGCGCCACCGAGCAGTTGGTAGAGCGGCATGCCGGCGGCCTTGGCCTTGATGTCCCACAGTGCGACGTCCACGGCCGCGATGGCCGCCATGGTCACCGGCCCGCGCCGCCAGTACGCCGACCGGTACAGGAACTGCCAGGTGTCCTCGATGCGGTGCGGGTCCCGCCCGATCAGCAGCGGGACGACGTGGTCGCGCAGGTACGAGGCGACCGACAACTCCCGCCCGTTGAGGGTGCCGTCGCCCAGGCCGGTGAGCCCGTCATCCGTGGTGATCTTCAGGGTGACGAAGTTGCGGTCAGGGCTGGAGACGATGACGTCCGCTGCGACGATCTTCACGAGCTGCCTTTCTCGGGTGCCGGCTGGCCGGGTTGGTCGGGCGTGGCTTCCGGTCACCACTCCGCGTACGAGCCGTCGGGGTGCCGGAAGGTGGGGCTGCGCCAGGCGTGCCCGCGCTTGTCCGCCGCCCGCACCGCCTGTTCGTCGATCTCGATGCCGAGCCCGGGTGCGGTGAGCCGCTCGATGTGACCGTCGACGAAGATCAGCGGCGTGGTGTCGAGGACGTAGTCCAGCACCTCGACGCCCAGGTTGTAGTGGATGCCGATGCTCTGTTCCTGGATCAGGTAGTTGGGCGTGGCGAAGCCGATCTGCAGGCACGCCGCGAGGGCGAGCGGCCCGAGCGGGCAGTGCGGGGCGAGCTGCACGTCGTAGACCTCGGCGAGCGCCGCGATCCGGCGTACCTCGGAGATCCCGCCGGCGTGCGACAGGTCCGGTTGCGCGACCGCGATGCCGGCCTGGAGGACGGGCAGGAACTCCTGCCGGCTGTAGAGCCGCTCCCCGGTCGAGACGGGCGTGGTCGTGGACCGCACGAAGTCGCCGATGAGGTGGGAGTTCTCCGGTACGACCGGCTCCTCCAGGAAGAGCGGCCGGTACGGCTCCAGCAGCGGAGCGACGCGGCGGGCGTTGGCCAGGGTGAACCGCCCGTGGAAGTCGACGGCGACGTCACGCTCGTCGCCCAGCACCTCCCGGGCGGCGGCGACCCGCTGGACCACGCCGTCCAGTTCGGCGACCGACGCGATCGGGCTCATCCGCCCGGAAGCGTTCATCTTGACCGCGGTCAGCCCGGCCGCCACCTGCTCGGCGATGTGGTCGCGGACCTCGTTGGGCTCGTCGCCGCCGACCCAGCCGTAGACGCGGATCCGGTCCCGGACGGGACCGCCGAGCAGTTGGTGCACGGGTGCCCCGTACCGCTTGCCGGCGATGTCCCACAGCGCCTGGTCCAGGCCGGACACGGCGCTGGCCAGGATGGGACCGCCCCGGTAGAAGGAGCCCTTCGTCATGGTCTGCCAGTGGTCCTCGATCCGCAGCGCGTCCCGGCCGATCAGCAGCTCGCTGAGCTGTTCGACGGCGGTCCGGACGGTTTCGGAGCGGCCCTCGCAGGTCGCCTCGCCCCAGCCGACGATCCCGGATTCGGTCTCGACGCGGACGAAGAGCCAGCGCGGGGCGACCAGGAAGGTCTCGACGCGTGCGACGGTCGTCACGACGGCCTAGCCCTTCGTCGCACCGGCGGTGAGGCCGGAGACGACGTACTTCTGCACGAACAGGGCGATCAGCATGATCGGCAGGGTGACGACGCTGGCCGCCGCCATCAGGCCGCCCCAGTCGATGCTGGCGTAGCCGACGAAGTCGAAGATCGCGACGGGCAGGGTCTTGGTGTCGGCGCCGGAGAGCACGAGCGCGAACATGAAGTTGTTCCAGCTGAAGATGAACGACAGGATCCCGGCGGTGGCCACACCCGGTATCGACAGCGGCAGCGTGATCTTGCGGAACGCACCGATGTGGGTCAGCCCGTCCACGAGCGCCGCCTCCTCGAGTTCGAGGGGGAGGCTGTCGAAGTAGCCCATCATGATGTAGACCACCAGCGGCAGCGACACGAACATGTGGCTGAGGATGAGCACGGTGAACCCGCCGACCATCTTCAGGTTGGAGAAGACGTAGTACCAGGGCACCAGCAGGGAGACGCCGGGGATGACCCGCGCCATCAGCACCACGAGCGCGGACTTCTTCATGTTGAATCGGCTCATCGAGTAGGCCGCCGGTATGCCGAGGACGAGGGAGAGCGCGGTCGCCGCGAAGGCCACCCAGAGGCTGTTGCCGATGAACTGGACGTAGTTGGCCTGCTCCAGGACGTTGGCGTAGTTGCCCAGGGTGGGCGAGAAGACGAGAGCCTTGCCCGTGTCGTAGATGTCGACGTTCGTCTTGAACGACGCGGCGACCATCCAGAGCAGCGGTGCGAGCAGCGCGATCACCACGATGGTGAGCGCCACGACGCGGAACACCCGGTAGGCGGGGCGGGACCTCATCGCTGCGCCTCCTTCCTGCGGGACGTCAGGGCCCACATCGACCCGATGATGATCAGGAAGAAGATGATGAGGACCGTCGATGAGATGCCGTACTCGTTGTAGTCGAAGCTCAGGCCGTAGGCGTACACGTTGAGCGTCTCGACCTCGTGGAAGGAGCCGCCGCCGCGACCCTTCGTGGCGTAGAGGATGTCGAAGGTCTTCAGCGCGTCGATGCCGCGCAGCAGGATCGCGACGATCACGGTCGGCATCACCAGCGGCAGGGTGACGTGCCGGAACCGCTGCCAGGCGCTGGCGCCGTCGATGCGCGCCGCCTCCTGAGGCTCGTCGGAGAGTGAGGTCAGGCCGGCGAGGAGGATCAGCACCACCATCGGGGTCCACTGCCAGACGTCGATGAAGATCGTCGTGGGTAACGCGGAGTGCTGGCCGGCCAGCCACGGCTGGGGTCCGATGCCGATCCAGCCGAGGGCCTGGTTCGCCAGGCCGATGTTCGGGTCGAAGATGAGCCGCCACATCATGCCGACCGCGACCGGGGTGGCGACCAACGGCATCAGGATGGCGACCCGGACCCACTTCTGACCCCGGAACGGTCGCCACAGCAGCAGCGCGACCGCCATGCCGAGCACCACCTCGAACAGCAGTGCCACGACGGTGAACGCGGCGGTCCGGGCGACGGCGGGCCAGAACCGGTCGGTGTCCGACAGCACCTCGACGTAGTTCTGGAAGCCCACGAACTCGGACTCGGCCCGGACCGAGCCCTCGGCGTCGGTGAGGCTGAGATATCCGGTCCACGCCAACGGGAAGATGATCAGCGCGGCGACGAACACCATGGCCGGTGCCGCGAAGAGCCACTTGCGATGGTCGTTGGCCCAGCGGGCCCACGCCGGCGTGTCCGGCGTCTCCGAGGTGCCACGGGACGGTCTGGTGGGGGTGGTCACTGCTGTCATGGGGTCTCCCGGGGTGGGCGGGCCGGGCGGGGGTGGAGCGGCGACGCGGCCGCGCCACCCCCGCCGTCGGGCCTACTTGGCCTCGTCGTCCAGGAACTTCTGGAACGCGGCGTTGGCGGTGTCGGCCGCGGCCGCCGGGTCCTTGCCGGCGATGGCGTCGACGATCGGCTGGCCGACGATCTCCCGGGCCTGGGCCACCTTGTTGACCAGCGGGCGGTCGTGCCCCACGCCGTCCTTGGTGCTGGCCGCGATGGCCTCGACGAGGTCCTTCGGGTACGTCGCGGTGCCCTCCGGGTTGGCCCAGACCGAGGTACGCGCGCCCGGCACGCCGGACTTCTGCTGCGCGAGCGTCTGCTCCTTGCTGGTCGCCCACTCGACGAACTTCCAGGCGTTGCTCTGGTTCTCGGAGCTGTCGTTGATGCCCAGCGCCCAGGAGGGGATGTTGTACGGCTTCGATCCGGCGGGGCCGGCCGGGAAGGGCGCGAAGCCGACGGTGTCGGAGACCTTCGACTTGGCCGGGTCGGTGGCGTTCTTGTAGAGCGAGTTGGCCTCGGTGTAGAAGGCCGCCTTGCCCTGGGTGAAGATGGCCATCGCCTCGGGCCAGCTCATGTCGGTGCTGACGTTCGCGGGGCCGTGGTCCTTGAGGAGCCCGCCGTAGTAGGCGTACGCCTGCTTGGCCTGCTCGCTGTTGACGGTGGCCTTGCCGCTGCTGTCGACGAAGTCACCGCCGAAGCTGTAGAGGAAGCTGGAGAACTGGGTGACCGCCGGCGACTTGCCGGTACGGGCCACGAAGCCGGCGATGCTCGGGTCGGCAGCCTTGATCTTGGCTGCGGCCGTCTTCAGCTCGTCGAGGGTCTTCGGCGGGGCGGTCAGGCCGGCCTTGGACAGCAGGTCCTTGCGGTAGTAGAGGACCTCCTGCTCGGTGATGATCGGGACACCGACGGCCTTGTCCTCGTACGAGGTGGCCTCCACCGGGCCGGCCTGGAAGTCGCTGAAGTCCCAGTCCTTGTTGGACTTCACCTCGTCGGACAGGTCGGCGAGGTACTTGTTCTTGGCGAACAGCTTCCCCTCCTGCAGAGGGCGGTACATCATCACGTCGAGGTCGCTGGAGCCCGCGTTCAGCTTCACGTTGTACTGGTCGGAGAGCTGGTCCTCGCCGAGCTGGGTGATCTCGACCTTGAGCCCGGTCTGCTTCTCGAACTCGGGCAGGGCCTGCTTGATGTTCTCGGTCCACACGTGGTTCGCCAGCGTCACCCGTACGGTCGTCGACGCGGCGCTGTCCTCGTCGCCGCCGCACGCCGACAGGCCCATGGCGGCTACCACGGCCAGAGAAGTTCCCAATATCGATCGACGTCGCACGCCCATCTCTCCTTCTGTCGTGGTCGCCGCCGGGGGTAGGGCGGAACCTCACGTTTACATCCGCTTAACGTCCGGATGCTAGGCCGATAAAGCGGATTTATTCAAGAGGTGATCTTCAACTGATATGCTCCAACGTGTGGAACCGTCCTCATCGGGGGTTGCAGCCGTCCAGAAGAAGGCCCCTGCCGAGGCCGGGCTGCACGCACAAGTTCTCGACCATCTCGGCACCGCCATCTGTGGCGGCCACCTGGCGCCCGGCTCGGTGCTCAACATCGACGAGCTGGTCGACCGGTACGGAGTGTCGCGTTCGGTCGTCCGCGAGGTCCTGCGGGTGCTCGCCGCCATGGGGTTCATCGAGACCCGCCGCCGGGTCGGGGTGCTGATCCGGCCGGCGCACAACTGGAACGTCTTCGACCCGCAGGTGATCCGCTGGCGACTCGCGTCAGCCGGGCGGATGGCACAGATGCGCTCGATCACCGAGTTGCGCACCGCCGTCGAACCGCACGCCGCCTGGCTGGCCGCCAACCGGGTCGACCACGACGAGGCGAGCGATCTCGTCGGCCTGGCGGCCAAGATGTGGGCCGCCGGAAAGGCCGGGGACGAGGAGCGCTTCCTCCGGCTCGACATCGAGTTCCACCGGCGGGTGCTGGCCGCCTCCGGTAACGAGATGTTCGTCAAGCTGCAGGAGTTGGTGGCGGAGGTGCTCACCGGCCGCCACCACTACGACCTGATGCCGCACTACCCGCACGAGCAGGCCCTCCAGCTGCACGCCGACGTGGCGCAGGCGATCCAGCGGCGCGACGGCGACCGCGCCCGCGCCGCGATGGTCCAGATCATGGAGCAGGCGTTCGGCGAGATGAAGTCGATGTGGGAGCAGACCGGCGAGCCCGGTCAGGGCTGACCGGGCCGGGACGCGCGCCTTCTCCGATACCATCACCCCTCCGCATCCCCTGGGGAGATGAGTTCGATGACCGCCGCCGCCTTCCGTGCCCTGCACCACGGCCGCCCCGCCGGCGACCCGCTCGTCCTGCCCGGCCCGTGGGACGCGGCCAGCGCCCGGGCCTTCGCCGACGCCGGCTTCCCGGCGCTCGCCACCCCGAGCGCCGGAGTCGCCGCCTCGCTGGGTTACGAGGACGGCGCGACCCCGCCCGACGAGATGTTCGCCGCGGTGGCGAGGATCGTCCGGGCCGTCCCCGTTCCGGTGTCCGCCGACGTCGAGGGCGGCTACGGCCTCGCTCCCCGAGAGTTGGTCGCACGGCTCCTGGAGACCGGTGCCGTCGGCTGCAATCTGGAGGACTCCGAGGGCCACGCCGCGCTCAAGGACCCGCAGCGGCACGCGGACTGGCTCGCCGAGGTGCGGGCCGAGGCGGGCGACGCTCTCTTCATCAACGCGCGCGTCGACACGTTCCTGTTCGGCACCGGTGACCCGGCCGACGCCGTGGCACGCGCCCGCCTGTACGTGGCCGCCGGCGCCGACTGCGTCTACCCGCTCATGGCGCCGGCCGAGGTGTTCCCGGTGTTCCGGGAGGGCGTCGAGGGTCCGGTCAACATGGCTGCCGGACCGGACAGGGAGTCGGTGGCCGGGCTGGCACGGCTGGGCGCCACGCGCATCACCTTCGGCCCGGGGATGCAGCGGTACGCGACGAAGGCGATCAGCGACCTCGCGGTGAAGCTGCGCCCCTGAGTCCGGTGAGTGTCACCGACCGAGCCGTACGCGGACGGCGGCCCCGGCGCACAGGATGACGACGAGGCCGCCGACCACCGTGGCCCAGCCGATGTGCTCACCCAGGAGCAGACCGGCCCAGGCGATGCTCATGACGGGTTGGACGAGTTGCACCTGGCTGACCTGAGCCATCGGGCCGATCGCCAGCCCGCGATACCAGGCGAAGAAGCCGAGGAACATGCTGACCACGCCGAGGTAGGCGAAGGCCGTCCACTGTGCCGGGGTCCCCGTCGGGGTCTGCCCGGCCACGGAGACCACCGTCAGGGCCACCATGAGCGGGGAGCACAGCACGAGCGCCCAGGAGACGGTCTGCCAGGCGCCCAGCTCCCGAGCGATCAGGCCGCCCTCGGCGTACCCGACGGCGGCGGACGCCACCGCGCCGAAGAGCAGCAGGTCGGCCCAGTGCAGCTGACCCAGGCCACCCCACTGGGCGGATGCGAAGGCCAACGCGGCGAAGGCGCCGACGCCGGCGGCGACCCAGAACCCGACGGGTGGGCGCTCGTGCCCGCGGATGACCGCCAGCACGGCGGTCGCGGCGGGCAGCATGGCGATGACGACGGCACCGTGGCTGGCCGGTGCGCTCGTGAGGGCGTACGAGGTCAGTAGCGGGAACCCGACGACGACGCCACCGCCGACCACGGCGAGGCGTGGCCACTGCGCGCCCCGAGGCAGCCGCTGGCGGGTGACGGCCAGTGCGACGACGGCCAGCGCCGCCGCCACGACCGCTCGGGCGGAGCCGATGAACAGCGGCGAGAGACCTCCCACCGCCACCCGGGTCAGCGGGACGGTGAAGGAGAAGGCGGTCACTCCCAGCAGGCCCCACCACAGCCCCGAGGGGCTGGTAGCCGGTACCGGGGCGTCCACGATCGCAGTAGCGCTACTCTGATCTCTCATGGATGAGAGTAGCAGCTCGCGGATCGCCGCCGCCCTGCGTGAGTGGGTGGCCGCCGCCACGCCGGGTGCCCGGCTGCCGTCCACCCGCGAGCTGGTCGCCCGGTACCGGGCGAGCCCGGTGACGGTGCAGCAGGCGCTCCGCACCCTCACCGCCCAGGGGCTCATCGAGAGCCGCCCCGGGGTCGGCACGTTCGTCCGGGCCGCCCGCACCGTGCGACCGGCCGACCACGGCTGGCAGACCGCCGCCCTACGCTCACCTCCCGCGCGCGTCCACGCGCTCTCCACGGCGTTGCGCAGCGCCCCCAACGACGTCATCGCCCTGCACGCCGGCTACCCGGATCGCGAGCTTCTCCCGGAGCGTCTGGTCCGTTCGGCCCTGACCCGCGCGGCGCGTACCGACGCCGCCCTGACCCGGCCACCCGCGGCGGGCCTGCCGGAGCTGCAGTCCTGGTTCGCCGCCGAACTCGGCGCCACGACCCGGGCCGGGATCACGCCGCCCACGCCCGGCGACGTCGTCGTCCTTCCCGGCAGCCAGAGCGGGCTGAGCTCGGTCTTCCGCACCCTGGCGGGGGCCGGGCAGCCCCTGCTGATGGAGTCCCCGACCTACTGGGGAGCGATCCTGGCCGCACGGCAGGCCGGCGTCCTCGTCGTGCCGGTCCCCACCGGCCCGACCGGCCCGGACCCTGCCGAGGTGGCCCGGGCCTTCCGGGAGTCGGCCGCGCGGGTGTTCTACGCGCAACCGAACCACGCCAACCCCACCGGAGCGCAGTGGCCGGCGGCGCTGCGTGAGCAGGTGCTGGCGGTCGTGCGCGAGCACGGCGCGTTCCTCGTGGAGGACGACTGGGCCCACGACTTCGGCATCACCGGCACCCCGACTCCCGTCGCGGCCCACGACGACGGCGGCCACGTCGTCTACCTGCGCTCACTCACCAAGAGCGTCTCGCCGGCCGTCCGCGTCGCCGCCGTCATCGCGCGCGGGCCGGCACGCGAACGGCTCCTGGCCGACCGCGGAGCCGAGTCGATGTACGTCAGCGGGCTCCTCCAGGCCGCGGCGCTCGACGTGGTGACCCAACCCGCGTGGCAGACGCACCTCCGTGGCCTGCGGCAGCAGCTCGGCACACGGCGGGACCTTCTCGTCGCGGCCCTGCGCGAGCACGCAGCGGCGGCGGACATCGAGATGGTGCCGGCAGGAGGGCTGAACCTCTGGGTACGCCTCCCCGAGGGAACGGACGTCCACCAGCTCGCGTACGACTGCGAGAGGGCCGGGCTCATCATCGCCCCCGGAAACGAGTGGTTCCCGGCGGAACCCACCGGTCCGTTCGTACGCCTCAACTATGCCGGGCCGAATCCCGCGGCCTTCCCCGCCGGAGCGCGCGTCCTCGGCCGGGCACTCACGAACCACCCCGCCTGACCAGGTGCTCGTCGACCGGCTCGTCGACGCTCCGGGGACAGGGCGTCGGCACCGTCAGCGTGCCGCGCCTTCGGTGACGGGTGGACGCTCCGCCGTAGTAGCGGTGCGTGGGCCGGCGGGTCGCATGAGGACGGCCACGAGCAGGCCGGCGATGACGCCGACGGCTCCGGCCACGGCGAAGGTCGCCTGGACGCCGGCCACCCCGGCGGCGTGCGCCGCGCTGTCCAGCACCTGCCGTCCGGCTGCCGGGGCGGCACGCAGCAGGCCGGTTGTCTGCCCGCCGGCGATGGCGTGCGCGACGTGCGTCGGATCCGGAATGCCCCGTCCGGCCAGGATGCTTTCCGCGCGGGCGGTGAAGACGCTGCCCAGCGCGGCGATGCCGAAGGCGAAACCGAGCTGGCGGGTGGTGTTGACCGCGCCGGCCGCCATGCCGCCCCGCTCCACGGGTACCAGGGACATGGAGACCGAACCGAGGATGGGCGTCGCGAGACCGACGCCGACGCCGACGAGGGCGAGCCCCGGCAGCAGCGACGGCCACCCGGCCGCACCGTGCACGAGCGCCGCGGTGAGCAGGCTGCCGAGCCCGACGAACAGCAGCCCGGCGCCGATGACCAGGTCCGGCCGCCGACCGTGCAGCACCCGCCCCAGCACCGCCGAGACACCGAACGCGGTGACGGACAGCGGCAGACCGGTGAGCCCCGCGGCGAGCGGACTCATCCCCAACACGGACTGCAACCAGATCGAGGTGTAGGTGAACGTGGTGAAGGCGGCGAACGTGAGCAACAGACCGGCGAGCAGCACCGCGACGAACGAGCGGTTGCGCAGCAGGGTGAGGTCGAACATGGCGTGTCGGGTGCGCGCCTCGATCACCACGAACCCGGCCAGCAGGAGCGCCGCCGCCACCAGCAGCGACCAGACAACGCGGCTGGACCACCCGTCCTCGTTGGCCCGGATGAGTCCGTAGGTCGCGCAGGCCGCGGCGGCGGTGAAACCCGCCATGCCGGGAACGTCGATCCGGCCCCGGACGGGCGTACGGGCCTCGGTGAGGGCCGTTCGACACAGCAGGATGGCGACGGCGCTGACCGGCAGGTTGACGAGGAAGATCCAGCGCCACGACGCGCCCTCGGTGAGCAGCCCGCCGAGGATCGGGCCCACCGCGGCCGAGGCGCCCGACACCGCACCCCACATGCCGTAGGCGCTTCCCCGGTCACGGCCCGCGTAGGCGCTGTTGAGCAGGGCGAACGTGGTCGCGAACATGGCCGCCGCACCGACGCCCTGGATGGCGCGCGCGGCGATCAACACGCCCGAGTTCGGTGCGAGACCGCACATCAGCGACGAGACCGCGAAGAGCGCGAGCCCCACGACGTACACGCGGCGGTGCCCCACCCGGTCGCCGATCGAGCCGGCGCCGAGCACCAGGGCGCCCAGCGCGAGGGCGTACGCGTCGATGACCCACTGCAACGCCCCGAAGGACGCGCCCAGGTCGTCGACCATGTCGGGCAGGGCGACGATCACGATCGTGACGTCGATCAGGAGCATGAACGTACCCAGACAGACCGTCAGCAGTGGCAGCCACCTGCGCATCCTGGTACCTGCTTTCCTCCGGGCGGCTGCCCCAGCTGGCGGGCTCGAGCTCGGGCTGGTCGAACAGACGCAACCAGCTTCCGTCCGACCGATGACGGACAACCTGTGCGCGCCAGTGATTCGAACCGGTTCGAATCACTTGGTCGACGATGCACGTGAATGTTGACTGTGCCGGTCCGGAAGCGCCCGCCGTGGGCGGGGCACCGAGAGAACGGAGGCACCTTTGACCACCTCGCGACCGCGAATCCTGGCGATGCTCGCCGCGCTGGTCCTCCTCACCACCGGGACGGTGTTTCTCGCCGGTCCGCCGGCGCGGGCGGCGACCGGTACCTGTTCGGGTTCGAAGGTCGGTGGCTTCGACCTGTACGGGGACGTGGCCATCAACGGCTCGACGAGATACGGATATGTCGAGGTCTACTACAGCGGCGGATACAACTGCGCACGGACCGTGTCGAGTCCGAACACCTGGGGCGTCAGCAAGGTCATGTCCGTCGAGCTGTGGGTCTGCTCGTCGGGCACCAGCAACTGCCGGCTCCTGGCGCCGGACGACCGGGACCACGGCACCTACCGGTACTACGCCGGTCCGGTGACCGCCTACGCCAGCGGAAAGTGCATCTGGGTCATCGGCAACATCTACTACCCGCCGACGGACTCCAACGCCGGGAACAACAAAACGGGTTGGTGCGGCTGATGTCCACGTCAGGACGCTCCATGTTCGCCTGACTGACGGGAGCGGGTCACTGCATCCGCACTGCCGCACGGTGCGCGCTGAGTTCCCTCCAGCGCGCACCGTGCGCCGTTCCGGCTGCGGGCCGTCCAGGTGCGAGGCCCGACACGCCCGGGACCGACATGTGGGGTGTGACAATGGAATCCCTCCCCATATATGGTGTCGAGCGCAGCTGGTTCGACCGCTCATCGCAGTGGCCGAGGCAAGAGGGAACCTGGTGGAAATCCGGGACTGCCCCGCAGCGGTGAGTGGGAACGACCGCCGTCATCAGCACTGGGCCGCGAAGCGGCCTGGGAAGCGACGGCCAGTAGGAGACCGGCGAGCCCGGTCGTGCCCGCAAGTCCGAAGACCTGCCAGCGCGCCGCACACCCGCACCCGGGTGGGCGGCGGTCCGAGGCCGCGTGGGACGGCTGACGCCACCTGACCCACGCCCGTCGGCGTGGCGTCCGCCGGTGTCCGCCTCCTCGTGTCCGAGGGCCATCAGGTCCCGAACTCGCGAGGAGTGAGTAGTGACGGTCACCCAGGCAGTCCCGGTCACCGCCGACCCGGCCCCGTCCGGTCGGCGGACGCCGATGCGTGTCCGCAAACGCGACGGCGCCACCGAACAGGTGGACGTAAACAAGATCGTCCGGGCGGTCGAGCGGTGGGCCGACGACCTCACCGACGTCGACCCGCTGCGGGTGGCGACCCGGACGATCAGCGGCCTGTACGACGGCGCGACGACGGCCGAACTGGACCGGCTGTCCATCCAGACCGCGGCCGAGATGATCGGAGAGGAACCGCAGTACTCCCGCCTCGCCGCCCGGCTGCTGGCCGGCTACGTCGACAAGGAGGTCCGCCGGCAGGGCATCACCTCGTTCAGCGCGGCGATCCGGACCGGCCACGCCGAGGGACTGATCGGAGACGACACCGCCGCGTTCGTCGCCACCCACGGCCGTACCCTCGACGACGCCGTGGACGCGGGCGGCGACCGGCGGTTCGAGTACTTCGGCCTGCGCACGGTCTACGACCGGTATCTGCTGCGCCACCCGAGCAGCCGGCTGGTGCTGGAGACCCCGCAGTACTGGCTGCTGCGGGTGGCCTGCGGGTTGTCCCGTACGCCGGACGAGGCGGTCGGTTTCTACCGGCTGATGTCCAGCCTGGCCTACCTGCCCAGCTCGCCGACGCTGTTCAACTCCGGTACCCGGCACACCCAGATGTCCTCCTGCTACCTCGTCGACTCGCCGCGCGACGAGTTGGACTCGATCTACCAGCGGTACGCCCAGGTCGCCAACCTGTCCAAGTTCGCCGGCGGCATCGGCATCGCCTACTCCCGCGTCCGGTCCCGGGGTTCGCTGATCCGCGGCACGAACGGGCAGTCCAACGGGATCGTGCCGTGGCTGCGCACGCTGGACGCGAGCGTCGCGGCGGTCAACCAGGGCGGCCGGCGCAAGGGCGCGGCCTGCGTCTACCTGGAGCCGTGGCACCCGGACGTCGAGGAGTTCCTGCAACTGCGGGACAACACCGGCGAGGACGCCCGGCGCACCCACAACCTGAATCTGGCCAACTGGATCCCGGACGAGTTCATGCGCCGCGTCGAGGCCGACGAGATGTGGTCGCTGTTCGACCCGCACGAGGTGCCGGAACTGCCCGACCTGTGGGGGGAGCGGTTCGACGCCGCGTACCGGGCGGCCGAGGCGCAGGGCCGCCAGGTGCGGCAGGTCCCGGCACGGGAGCTGTACGGAAAGATGATGCGCACCCTGGCCCAGACCGGCAACGGGTGGATGACCTTCAAGGACGCGGCGAACCGGCTGTGCAACCAGACCGCCGAGCCGGGCAACGTGGTGCACCTGTCCAACCTCTGCACCGAGATCATCGAGGTGTCCAGCGACACCGAGACCGCCGTGTGCAACCTCGGCTCGGTAAACCTCGCCGCTCACCTCACCGACGGCGGCGTCGACTGGGAGCGGCTGCGCGCCACGGTCCGTACCGCCGTGACGTTCCTCGACCGGGTCATCGACATCAACTACTACCCGACCCCGCAGGCGGCGGCGAGCAACCCCCGCTGGCGGCCGGTCGGGCTCGGGCTGATGGGCCTGCAGGACGTGTTCTTCGCCCTGCGGCTGCCGTTCGACTCCCCGGCCGCGCGCGAGCTGTCCACCCGGATCAGCGAGGAGCTGTACCTGACCGCCCTGGAGACCTCCGCCGACCTGGCGCGCCGCTTCGGCGCGCATCCGGCGTACCCGCAGACCCGGGCCGCGCGGGGCCAGCTGCAGCCCGACCTGTGGGGTGTCGAGGGCACGCAGACCGCGCGGTGGGACGCACTGCGGAAGCGGGTCGAGACGGACGGGCTGCGGAACTCGCTGCTGGTGGCGGTCGCCCCGACCGCCACCATCGCCTCGATCGCCGGCTGTTACGAGTGCGTGGAGCCGCAGGTGTCGAACCTGTTCAAGCGCGAGACCCTGTCGGGTGAGTTCCTCCAGGTCAACACCGCTCTGGTACGCGAGCTGAAGGCCCGTGGCCTGTGGACCGAACAGATCAGGTCGGCGATCAGGCGCGCCGAGGGGTCGGTGCAGGACATCGCGGAGCTGCCGAGCGCCGTCCGGGAGCTGTTCCGTACCGCGTGGGAGCTGCCGCAGCGGGCGCTGATCGACCTGGGCGCCGCCCGCGCACCGTTCATCGACCAGTCGCAGTCGCTGAACCTGTTCCTGGCCTCGCCGACCATCGGCAAGCTCTCCTCGATGTACCTGTACGCCTGGAAGGCCGGGCTGAAGACCACCTACTACCTGCGCTCCCGCCCCGCCACCCGCATCCAGCAGGCCACCGTCGCCCTCACCGCACCCGCGGCGACCGACGCGGAGGCGCTGGCCTGCTCGCTGGAGAACCCCGAGTCGTGCGAGGCCTGCCAGTGACCGCCGCCGACACCACCGACACGAGGACCACGCACATGCTGCTCGACCCCGGGATGGACCTCACCCTCCGCCCGATGCGGTACCCGCACTTCTTCGACCGGTTCCGTGACGCCATCCGCAACACCTGGACCGTCGAGGAGGTCGACCTGCACGCCGACCTCGCCGACCTCGACAAGCTCTCGCCGGCCGAGCGGCACCTGGTCGGCCGCCTGGTGGCCTTCTTCGCCACCGGCGACACCATCGTCGCCAACAACCTCGTGCTCAACCTCTACCAGCACGTCAACAGCCCCGAGGGCCGCCTCTACCTGTCCCGGCAGCTGTTCGAGGAGGCGGTGCACGTCCAGTTCTACCTCAACCTGCTCGACACGTACGTGCCCGACGAGGCCGAGCGCTTCGAGGCTTTCGCGGCCATCGAGAACATCCCCTCGATCCGTCGTAAGGCCGAGTTCTGCTTCCGGTGGATCGACTCCCTGGACGACCTGCGGCAACTGCGGTCCCGCGAGGACCGGCGGACGTTCCTGCTCAACCTGATCTGCTTCGCCGCCTGCATCGAGGGGTTGTTCTTCTACGGCGCGTTCGCCTACGTCTACTTCCTGCGCTCGCGGGGGCTGCTCCACGGCCTGGCCTCCGGCACCAACTGGGTGTTCCGCGACGAGTCCATGCACATGGCCTTCGCCTTCGACGTGGTGGACACCGTGCGTCGCGAGGAACCGGACCTGTTCGACGACGACCTCGCCGACCAGGTCCGCCTGATGCTCACCGAGGCCGTCGAGTGTGAGGTCCAGTTCGCCGAGGACCTGCTCGGCCACGGTGTGCCGGGACTGACCCTGACCGACATGCGGGAGTACCTCCAGCACGTCGCCGACCGGCGCCTGGCCCAGCTCGGCATCGTCCCGCACTACGGGTCGGTCAACCCGTTCGCCTTCATGGAGTTGCAGGACGTGCAGGAGTTGTCCAACTTCTTCGAGCGGCGGGTGTCGGCGTACCAGGTCGGGATCACCGGCGCCGTGGCCTTCGACGACGACTTCTAGCCCGAAGCCCCGGTCCGCGACCACGGCGGGCCCGGGCTTCGGCGCACCCACCGGAACGGGGGCCGACCGGCAGCGTGATTGGATGGTCAGGTGCAGTTCACCGTGACAGACGCGCCGACGCGGGAGCGGTTCGAAGCGCGCGACGAGGCGGGCGTGGTCGCCGGGCTGGTCACCTACCAGTTGACCGGCAACATCATCGTCTACACCCACACCGAGGTTGATCCGGCGTTCGAGGGCAGGGGCGTCGGCTCGACCCTGGCTCGTGCCGTGATGGACGACGCGCGGGCCAGGGGCCGGACCGTCGTGCCGATCTGCCCGTTCCTCGCCGAGTGGCTGGTCAAGCACCCGGAGTACGAGGGCATCGTGGCCCGGTCGACCCGCAAGGTCAAATAGCTCCCCCGCCCGGGCAGGCAGGCATGGCCTGCCTGCCCGGGCGAGTGGTCAGACCGACTCCGGGGCGGCGGACGTGCGGCTGTAGGTGAGGAAGATCGCCCCGCTGTCCAGCACGGTGTGGTCGCTGAGTTGCCAGGTACGGGGCTCGAAGGCGGCGTCGCGCCCGAACAGCGGGATGCCCGCTCCGATGGTCAACGGAGCCAGCTTGACGATCAGCTGATCGATCTCGGCGTACAGGGCGCCGGCCAGGGCTCCGCCGCCGATCACCCAGATGTCCTTGCCGTCCTGCCGCTTCAGGTCACGTACGGTGCCGATCGGGTCGCCGGACAGGACCTGGACCGCCCCGTCCGGGCTTCCGGACAGCGTGCGCGAGAACACGAGGTGGCGCAGGTGGGGATAGGCGTCGGTGACGCCGGCCTTCAGCCCGATCTCGTAGGAGTGACGTCCCTCCAGCACGGTGTCGAACCGGGTGCCCTCGGCCGTGACGCCGAGCGCCTGCCTGGCCGGGCCCGGCAGGGTCTCCGGGTATTCGGCGACCAGGTGGCGCAGGTAGTCCTCGGGGATCGGCCAGAAGCCGCCGGGGCCGGTGGGGTCGGCGCCGTCCGGGCCGGCGATGAAGCCGTCGAGGGTGGCGGCGATGTAGTAGACGAGCTTGCGCAACGACCATCTCCTTGCTCGGGTGCACCTCGGGTTTCAAGGTCAGCTTCGTACCGTGCCACAAGCTCCCGCCACCTCGGTGGGGGAGGGCGGGGCCGGAGTGGGTCATCCGACAGAAACGGTGGGCCGCACGTGCGGCACCAGCGGGTACCGCCATGATGAGTTGGTGAAGATCCTGTCCATCCAGTCGTCGGTCGCCTACGGCTACGTCGGCAACTCGGCGGCCGCCTTCCCCCTGCAGCGGCTCGGCCACGAGGTCTGGCCGGTCCTGACGGTCCACTTCTCCAACCACACCGGGTACGGCGCGTGGCGCGGGCCGCTGCTCGCACCGACCGACGTGGCCGAGGTGATCGCGGGCATCGCGGACCGCGGGGTCCTCGGCAGTGCCGACGCGGTGCTGTCGGGCTACCAGGGTGACCCGGCCATGGGCGCGGTGATCCTCGACGCGGTGGACACGGTCAAGGCGGCCAACCCGGACGCGGTGTACTGCTGCGACCCGGTGATGGGCGACACCGGCCGGGGGATGTTCGTCCGGGCGGGCATCCCGGAGTTCATGCGGGACATCGTCGTCCCACGGGCGGACATCATCACCCCGAACCACTTCGAGCTGGACTTCCTCGCCGGCCGTACGACGAACTCCCTGACGGAGGTGTTGGAGGCGGTCGACGTGGTGCGCGAGACGGGGCCCCGGCACGTCCTGGTCACCAGCGTGCTCCACGGCGACGTGCCGGCGGGCTCGCTGGAGGTGGTGGCCGTCTCGGACGAGGGCGCCTGGGCGGTCACCACACCGCTGCTACCGATCAACCCGAACGGCGGAGGGGACGTCACCGCGGCGCTGTACCTGGCGCATCTGCGGACGACGGGCTCGCCCGCGACGGCGCTGGAACGCACCATCGCCTCCGTCTTCGCCGTCCTGGAGGCGACCCTCGCGGCGGGCACCCGGGAGATCCAGCTGATCGCGGCCCAGGATGCGATCGCCGAACCGCCAGCCAGCTTCACCGCCCGCCGCCTACGCTGACACACCTCCCAGCGTGCGGGTGGCGACCCTGGGTCAGCCGGCGGTGCAGGAGCGGATCTGTGGCCGGGCGGCGCTGTTGCCGTTGAGCATCGTGGTGAAGCCGAAGGTGTTGCCGCTGCCGTTGGAGCGCATGGTCAGGACTCTGCCGCTGCTGTCCCAGTTGGCGCTGCCGTTCCAGGTGGTGGGGACGGCGAGATCATGCCCGGGCAGAGATTGCGGCTGGCGAGGTTCGCGACGATCTGCGGAACCGCGTCGCGGGTGTTCTGGATGCCGTGGTCACCGTCTCATCGCGGGTCGTTCCCGGTTGGTCCAGCCCCGGAGGACCCATTCCGCGGGGCCGTACCGGAATCGGCGCAACCACCACGCGCTGGCGGCGAGCTGCACGGCGAAGAGCGCCAGCGCGACCAGCAGGACCTGTGCGGGTGCTGTGTGCCCGGCGAGGCCGAACCCGACGCCGGTGAAGATGACGACGCAGGCCAGGGACTGGCCCAGGTAGTTGGTCAGCGCCATCCGTCCCACCGGCGCCAGGACGTCGGCAACCCGGCGTCGCCGGTGAAAGAGGCGGAGCATCGTGGCGGCGTAGGCGGCGGCGAGGAACGGGGCGGTGATGACGCTGACCATCAGGCCGGTCAGGTTGCTGGTGCCGCCGCCGACGGCGAAGAGCGTCGCACCGGCCAGTCCGACCGGATAGCCGACCGCCTCGATCCTGCGCAGCAGCGGCAGGTGGGCGGGGACCTCGGCGAGCATCCGTTGCTTTCCGGCCGCGAGTCCGACGAGGAACGCGGAGAACGCCAGCGGTCCCTGGACGGCGAGCCCGCCGAGCGCGGCGGGCAGCGACCGCAGGTGCTCGACCACGACGTCGCCGAGATCGCCCTGGAGTGCCGCCGTGGAGCGAGCGCCGGCCTCGACCGCGGCGGCGGAGTCCGGCACGAGGGTCGCGCCGAGCACCGCGGCCACTCCGATGAGGAAGGCGACGGCGCCGACGACGCAGGCCGCCGCCGTCAGGGCCGTGCGGGGGCTCATCCGTCGCGCGGCGAGCAGGAGGAGCCCGAGCAGCGCGTACGTGGTGAGGATGTCGCCCTGGAAGAGCAGGACCGCGTGGACGATCCCGAGGAGGAACAGCCCCGACAGCCGCCGCAGGAACCGCGGCAGGAACGGAACACCACGTCGGGCCGCCGACTCGATCTGCAAGGTGAAGCTGTAGCCGAACAGGAACGAGAACAGCAGGTACGCCTTCATCGCGAACAGCAGTTCGACCAGCGTGGAGATCATCCGGTCGAACCAGTTGTGGGCGGGGTCGGCCACCAGATGGAACGCGTATCCCGAGGCGAAGAAGGCGATGTTCACGAGCAGGATGAGGAGCAGGGCCACGCCTCGCAGCGCGTCGATGTCGTTGATCCGCGAATCTGACGTTGACTGTGGACGGTCGGCTCGCCGTTCCCCCGTTGACGACTGCATTCTTCGACGCTATTCAACCTCGCCGGTGTGTCGATATCCCGCAGCCCGGACGGTCGCGAGTAGGGCCACCCCTACCGACCACCGCCGGCGATCCCCGCGGCGGTAGGGGCGTCCCGGGACCCTTCTTCGCGCTCATCGACAACGTGTGGATCAGGCTTCTGCTGATCGCGGGCGCCGTCGCGACGATCGTGGTGATCTGGTTGCTGTGGTTCGTCCGCCCGGTGCGTGCGTTCTTCCGGTGACGGGCCCTCGTCAGGAGGCGGTCAGCGCCCCTCGGGGACGGCCATCTCGCCGAGCAGAGACCAGTCCTGCTGCGGCACGGTCGCGTTCACGATGCGAGGCGTCTCGGCCAGGTACGGCGGCAGGCTCTCCTGGGCCGCACGGAAATGGGCCGACTGCACGTGGGCCCCGCCGGCCTCGTCGTCGCGAAACGCCTCGACCAACACGTACTCGGTGGGGTCGTCCAGGCTGCGGGACCAGTCGAACCACAGGCAGCCCGGCTCGGCCCTGGTCGCCTCCGTGAAGTCGGCGGCGATCTGCGGCCAGCGGTCGGCGTGCGCGGGCAGGACGCGGAACTTCGCGGTAATGAAGATCATGGCGACCAGGCTACCGCCACGCGGTGACGGGACGGCTGGCCGCGGTGGGTTCCGGCCGGCACCCGCGTCGGTGCGCGGCAGAGCCGTCTGCACCCGGGTTGGCGTGTTCAACCAGGTCGAGTGCGGCAACTGGGCGACCTCCCGCACCTGACCCCGGTAGCCGGAGCGTTGCCCACGGGATCGGGGACAGCCGCACCTGCGTCCGACGGGCGCGGCTGTCCCGGTGCGACGGGAAGCGTCACGGTGGCGCCGCGTCGGTTCAGCGCAGGGCGTCGTCGCGGAGCACCGCCTGCGCGCCGACGGTCTGGTTGACGATCTGCGTCACCCGTACGTCGACGGCGACGCTGGCCAGGGCCACCGCGTCCGGGCGGCTCACGCCGTGCAGCCGTTGCATCAGGGTCAGCATCGAGTCCAGGGCCATGAACGTGGCGTCGTCGAGGGACGCGCCGACGCCGAGGGTCAGCCAGGCGTCCGCGGTGCGCGCCACCGGGCCGGTGAGCGGGAAGTCGTCCCGAACGTCGAAGGTCAGCGTGACCTCGTCCATCGGGCACTCGATCGCGGTGCCGCCGACCTCGCCGTCTCCCTGCGCGGCGTGCCCGTCGCCGACCGAGAACAGTGCTCCGTCTACCGGGATCGGCAGCAGCAGGGTGCTCCCGGCGGTCAGGTCCTTGCAGTCCAGGTTGCCGCCGTGGGGCCGGGGCGGCACCGTCGAGTGGCGGCCCGGCTCGGCGGGTGGCATGCCGAGCACCCCCATGAAGGGCCGCAACGCGACGGTGTGGCCGTGCTGGTTGCGGCCGGTCATCGCCACGGGTTCGAGTGCCCAGGCGTGCACCACGCCGTCCGACTCGACGCCGTACCGCTGGTTGAAGTCGCTGGGCCAGCCGCCGGCCACGGTGGTTCCCCAGGTGGCCGGGACGATCGCGTCGACGCGTACCTCGAGGGTTTGGTCGGCGCGGGCGCCGCGGACCGCGACCGGACCGATCAGGGCGTGTCCGTGGTCGGCCTGGTACTGCGGTGCCCGGGGCCGTTCCCGGTTCGGCCCGGCGGTGTAGGGGCCGGCCGACCACCAGCAGTCCAGCGTGCGGTAGGTGACGGTGTCGCCGGGGTCGATGGTGAGCACCGGGGGGAAGTCGGGGGAGAAGTGGCCGTGCAGGGTCTCGTCGCCCGGGGTGAGGGTGTGTCGCATCTGCGCAGGCTACTGGCCTCGCCTCCAGCATGCTGCCGAGATGGTTTGGCGGGCAACTGATGTTGGAGACAACACATCTCGGCGGCGACGCGGGAATGCGCTGGCCGGCAAATCAGTTGTCGACCAACGGATATGCACGCCAGGCGACCGAGATTGGTGGTAGCAGCACAATGCCCGATTACGGACACGAACTCCTGTTCGGGACGTTTCTCACGCCCAACGCGGCCGACCCGGATCGGGTCGTGACGCTCGCCGAGTTGACCGAGGCGGTCGGCTTGGACCTCACCACCTTCCAGGACCACCCGTACAACGCCGAATTCCTCGACACCTGGACCCTGCTGAGCTGGGTCGCGGCTCGTACCGAACGGCTGAGGGTCTCCGCGAACGTCCTGAACCTGCCGCTGCGTCCGCCGGCCGTCCTGGCCCGCGCCGCCGCGAGCCTGGACCGGCTGTCGCACGGCCGGTTCGAACTCGGTCTCGGCGCGGGCGCGTTCTGGGACGGCGTCGAGGGCATGGGCGGCCGTCGGTTGACCGCGGGGCAGGGCGTCGACGCCCTGCGCGAGGCGATCGACGTGCTGCGCGGCGTCTGGGACGACGCGGCCTCCGGGCCGCTGCGCCGCGAGGGAACCTACTACCCGATCCCCGGCATGCAACGCGGCCCGGCGCCGGCCCACGAGATCGACATCTGGCTCGGCGCCTACCAGCCACGCATGCTGGCACTGACCGGCCAGCGGGCCAACGGCTGGTTGCCGACCCTGGAGTACCTCCGGTCGCCGGACCGGGTCACCGCCAACCGGCTCATCGACGAGGCGGCCGTCGAGGCCGGAAGGGATCCCCGCCAGATCCGTCGGCTGCTCAACGTCTTCACGGTCGACGTGTCGTCGCGTAACCGCGGCTTCCTGCAGGGGCCGGCCGAGCAGTGGGTCGACCAGCTCCTCCCACTCGTCCTGGAGGAAGGGTTCAGCGCCTTCCTGATCGGCCGCGACGATCCACGGCTCATCCAGACCCTCGGTGAGGAGATCGCTCCCGCGTTGCGGGAGGCCGTCGCCAGAGAGCGCGCGGGGAACGCACCGACCGGTCGGGTCCGGTCCGCCGTCAGCCTGGCAAAACGCCAGCCTGGCATCGACTACGACGCGCTGCCCGCGTCGCTCACCGGCAGGTCCGTCGAGCCCGGCGACCCGGACTACGAGCAGGTGCGCCACAGCCACAGCTGGCTCGGGTCGCCGGCCCTGGTGATCCGCCCGCAGAGCGCCGCCGAGGTCGTCGACGCGGTCGTCTACGCGCGGACGCAGAACGTGCCGATGTCCGTGCGCAGTGGCGGGCACGGCATCAGCGGTCGGTCCACGAACGACGGTGGCGTGGTCATCGACATGTCCGCCATGAACAAGGTCGAGGTGCTCGACCGGGCCACCCGCCGGGTCCGCCTGGAGCCGGGGGCCCGTTGGGGGCACGTCGCCCGGGCGCTCGCCCCGTACGGCCTGGCGATGAGCTCGGGAGACTACGGCGACGTGGGCGTCGGCGGCCTGGCCACCACCGCCGGGATCGGCTACCTGGTACGCAGGTACGGCCTGACCATCGACCACATCGTCGCCGCGGAGATCGTCACCGCGGACGGCAGCCTGCTCCGCGTCGACGAGCACCAGCACCCCGACCTGTTCTGGGCGATCCGTGGCGCCGGCGGCAACTTCGGCGTCGTCACCGCCCTCGAACTCGAGGCGTACGAGGTCGGCGACGTCGCCTTCGCCCAACTCGTCGTCGACGCCACCGACACCGCCGACGTGCTCCGTCGGTGGGGTCGGCTCGTCGAGGACGCGCCGCGGGAGATCACGAGCTTCCTCGCCCTGTTCCCCGCCCGCCGGGGCAACCCGGTGACAGCGCAGGTCACCCTCGTCCACGCGGGAGACGACGTCGAGGCGGCGCAGTCCGCCCTGACCCCGTTCCTGGAGATCGGGCCGATCCTCGGCCAGCAGGCCCACCTCGTGCCGTACCCCGCGATCGTCGCGCCACCTGACGATCAGCATCGGGGCCAGGGGCTGTCCGACAGCCACAGCGGCCTGCTGCACCACATCACCCCGCAGGCGGCCGAGGCCATGGCAGCCATGATCCGCTCCGGTGACGTGATGGTGATGCAGTTCCGTTCCGTCGGGGGAGCGGTCAACGACGTCGCCCGCGACGCGACCGCCTACGCACACCGGGATCAGAACTTCTCGGTGCTCGCCGCCACCGTCGCGGATCGCAGGCCCCAGCTCGACAAGCTCTGGGCCGATCTGTACGAGCACCTTGACGGCATGTACCTCAGCTTCGAGTCCGACACCAGTCCGGAACGGCTCCAGGACGCCTTTCCGGAGCCCACCCTCAGCCGGCTGCGCGCCATCAAGGCGACGTACGACCCGGACAACGTCTTCAACCGCAACTTCCCCATTCCGCCGGCGGATGTCCGGCGGACCGGAGAGGAGACCGACACCGCCGCCTGAGACGACTGGGCCGCCCCGGGTTCGAGGCGGCCCAGTGGTCGCCCCGAGCCTGGTCAGGCGCGCGTCAACGCGCGGGCTGGTCCTCCGGGCGAAGGACGTCCGTCACGGCGGCGCAGGGGTCGGTGCCGGGCGCGGCGGTGTGGATGGCCTCGGCGGCGCGTTCGGCGAAGTCGCGGAAGGTAGCACGCTGCTTCTCGGGCAGACCGGCCAGCACATGGTCCTCGGCGTGCGCGACCCGCTTCTCGGCGTCGGCCAGCGTCTCCCGACCACGCTCGGTGGCGACGATGCGGCGCGCACGCCGGTCGCGCGGATCCAACTGCCGCTCGATGAGGCCGGCGTTCTCCAGGTCGTCGATCACGTAGGTCAGGACGCTGCGGTCGATCACCAGGCGGGACGCCAAGGCCGCCTGGGTCGGCACCTCCTCGTGGACGACCACGGCCAGGATGTGGTAGCCGCGGCTGCCGTGGGGCAGGTCCTTGAGGGCCTCCTCGACGTACTCGTGCCAGCGGCGCAGCACCATGCCGAGCGACCAGCCGAAGTTGGAACCCCGCTCGCGGTCGGCCGGCAGCTCGCAGGGGTCGGTGGTGGACATGAAACCCACCGTAGCAGGCAGTATGTTGATCAACTTATCGGTTGTCGATCGACGTATCCGTCGACCGCAGGCCCACGTCGGGCCGGGTGATCGCCGTCCAGGGGTGTACGGGACGGCGTGGCAGCGACGAGAATGCCGACCAACGTGAATGTCCCTCTGGCAACGGCGTCCGGGGGACGTGACGGGGGGAGGACGCGATGAAAGCAGCAACACGCCTCGGCGCGGCGGTGACCGCGCTGGGCCTGGTGGCAGCGGTGCTGAGCGCGCCGCCGGCCGGCGCCCACCAGCGAGACCGCGGCTACTCGGCCGAGATCCGCCGCGCGTCCTACGGCGTGCCCCACATCACCGCCACGAGCTTCGCCAACCTCGGCTTCGGTGTCGGCCACGTGCAGGCCGAGGACAACCTCTGCGTCATCGCCGAGAAGGTGGTGACGGTCAACGCCGAGCGCTCCCGCTACTTCGGCGCGACCGGCCCGACCGACGCGAACGTGCGCAGTGACCTCTTCTTCCGCAAGGCCATCGACGACCGGACGGTGGAGCGCCTGCTCGACGGCCGCCGCGACGGCGTCCACGCACCGTCCAACGACGTCCGCGACCAGATCCGTGGCTTCGTCGCTGGCTACAACTCCTACCTGCGCCACACCGGCGCCGCGAAGCTCACCGACCCGGCATGCCGGGCCAGGCCGTGGGTGCGCCCCCTGACCGAGATGGACATCTGGCGCACCACCTGGGCCAGCATGATCCGGGCCGGTTCCCGGGCGCTGCTCGACGGGATCGTCGCCGCCGCCCCGCCCACCGCCACCGGCCCGGCGGCCGCCCAGGACGCACCCGGCGCGGCCGCCGTGCTCGCCTCCTCCGACGGTGCCCCCGCCGGGGTGGGCAGCAACGCGTACGGCCTCGGCGAGGCGGCGACCGCCAACCGGGGCGGCATGGTGCTGGCCAACCCGCACTTCCCGTGGGACGGCGCGGAACGCTTCTACCGGATGCACCTCAAGGTGCCCGGCCGCTACGACGTCGAGGGCGCCGCCCTGATCGGTGATCCGATCATCGAGATCGGCCACAACCGCACCCTCGCCTGGAGTCACACCGTCTCCACGGCACGCCGGTTCGTCTGGCACCGCCTCGCGCTGGTCCCCGGCGAGCCCACCTCGTACTACCTGGACGGTCAGCCCCGAAAGATGACCACCCGCACGGTCACCGTGCAGGTGCCCGGCCCGAACGGTGGCACCGTACCGGTCAGTCGGACCTTCCACGACACCCACTTCGGGCCGGTCGTGGTGGTGCCCGGCACGTTCGACTGGAACAGCAGCGCCGCGTACGCCGTCACCGACGTCAACGCCACCAACAACCGGGCCTTCGACGGCTGGCTGCAGATGGGCCGCGCCGAGACGGTCCGCGACCTGAAGCGGGTGCTCGACCGCTACCAGTTCCTGCCCTGGGTCAACGTGATCGCCGCCGACGCCCGCGGGGAGGCGCTCTACGCCGACCACTCGGTGGTGCCCCGGGTGACCGCTGCCCTCGCCGCCGCCTGCATTCCGGCGCCGTTCCAGCCGCTCTACGCCAGCAGCGGTCAGGCAGTCCTGGACGGCTCCCGATCGGCCTGCGCGCTCGGCGCCGACCCGGACGCCGCCGTGCCCGGCATCCTCGGCCCGGCGAACCTGCCGGTCAGCTTCCGCACCGACTACGTCACCAACTCCAACGACAGTTACTGGCTGGCCAACCCGACGGCGCCCCTGGAGGGCTATCCGCGCATCATCGGCGACGAACGCACCGCGCGCAGCCTGCGGACCCGTCTCGGCCTCGACCAGGTGCAGCAGCGCCTCGCCGGCACCGACGGGCTGCCCGGCCGGGGGTTCACCGCCGACCGGCTGTGGCGGACCGTCTTCGGCAACCGGGTGTATGGCGGTGAGCTGGTCCGCGACGACCTCGTCGGGCTCTGCACCGCCCAGCCCACCGCCACCGCCTCGAACGGCGCGACCGTCGACCTGCGCGCCGCCTGCACCACACTGGCGCGCTGGGACCTGCACGTCGACCTGGACAGTCGCGGCGCCCACCTGTTCACCGAGTTCGTCCTGGCCAACGGGCTGCGCTTCGCCGACGCCTTCGCCGTCAGCGACCCGGTGCGCACACCGCGCCGGCTGGACACCGCCAACCCGGCGGTGCGCACGGCGCTCGCCGACGCCGTGCAACGTCTCGCCGGCATCCCGCTCGACGCCCGGCTCGGCACCGTCCAGACCGAGCCGCGCGGCGACCGGCGCATTCCGATCCACGGCGGACGCGCCGAGGCCGGCGTCTTCAACATGATCGTCAACAACCGGGTGCCCGGCGTCGGTTACCCGAAGGTGGTGCACGGCTCGTCCTTCGTGATGGCCGTCGAGCTGGGCCCGCACGGACCGTCCGGGCGGCAGATCCTCACCTACTCGCAGTCGACCAACCCGAACTCCCCCTGGTACGCCGACCAGACGGCGCTCTACTCCGGGAAGGGCTGGGACACGATCAAGTACACCGAGGCGCAGATCAAGGCGGACCCGAACCTGCGCACCTACCGCGTGGGGGAGGGCCGCCACCACTGATCCCGGGTACGCGGACGGCCGGACTCCCCGCTGGGAGCCCGGCCGCTCTGCGCTACCGACGCGTCTACCTGCCCTCGTGGCCCGGCAGACGGCCCCGCGTCGAGACGAAGTGGTACGACATGACGGCGAACCCGGGGTCGCGGACCAGCCTCCGGAAGGCGTTGAGCTGGTTGGCGGACAGACCCGCCGCGAGCAGGTCCGGCTCCAACTGGCGGGAGTTCGTCTCGTAGAGCGACGTGCCGGTCGAACCGCCGACCCAGCTCTGCGAGTGGGTGATGGTGTCGACGTCGGTCAGACCGTTCAGGGCCATCTCGGTGTGCACGTCCTGCGCCCATCCCAGGTCGGCGCCGTGCTCCTGCAGGACACCCATCATGGTGTCCATCACCTGCGCGAAGAGTTTTGCGGCGTCGTCGGTCGGCGCCGTCAACACCCGCAGCGGCGCCGTGCAGTCGAACTCCTCGACCACCAGCCACCCGCCGGGAGCCAACGCGCCGGCGAGCGTGCGGAGAACCCGCCGCCGGTCGGGCAGGTGCAGCAGCACCAGCCGGGCGTGGATGAGGTCGAACGCGTCGCCGGGAGGGGCTTCGGTGCGGACGTCGTGCTGGCGTACGCGCAGGTTGCCCTCCGCGGTGAGGTGCGTGGGGTCGATGTCGGTGGCCAGCACGTGACCGTCGTCGCCGACGGCGCGGGCGATCCGCCGGGCCATCGAGCCACCACCGGCCCCGACCTCCCAGCAGCTCGCCCCCAGGCGCAGGACCGGGCGGGCCAGGCGGCGCATCGTGATCGGGTCGAGGAAGGACTCCAGCGCCTGCATCTGGGGGACGGCGTCCGGTGCGCCGTTGTCGAAGGTGTACGCGCCATCGCTGGTAGCGGTCGTCATCGGTGTCTACCTCTCTCAGAGGGTCGGATGACCTACGGGGTGTCGGCCCAGAGCCGAGGGGTGGGTCCGGTGGTGGGGGGTGTCGGGGCGGTGGCGGCGACGCTCAACATCGCCACCAGCGGGGCCGGATCGGCGCGGGCCTCGGACGTCGGCCGGTCGTAGACGACCCGGCCGTACTCCAGCACCGCCACCCGGTCGGCGATCTCGATCGCGTGTTGGAGCTGCTGCTCGACGAGCAGCACGGTCAACCCGTCGGCGGCCAGGCCACCGATGAGCTCACGGACCCGCGCCGCCAGGTCGGGGGAGAGGCCCTCGCACGGTTCGTCGAGCAGCAGAACCCGTGGTTGGCCGAGGAGCGCACGGGCTATCGCCAGCATCTGCTGCTCGCCGCCGGAGAGTTCGCAGCCGCGGTGACGCAGCCGCACTGCCAGCCTGGGCAGCAGCTCGAGGATCCGGGCCACGGTCCACCCCTCGCCGCCCGGTGTCGCGGCCCGCCACGGCGCGGCCGCCAGGACGAGGTGCTCGGCCACGGTCAACCGGGAGAAGACCCGCCGGCCCTGCGGGACGAGACCGACCCCGGACTGGGCGATGCGGTGGGGTTGTCGGCCGGCCACGTGCACACCGCCGATCTCGATGCGACCACTGGAGGCCCGCACCAGCCCGGCGATGGTGTGCACGAGTGTGCTCTTGCCCGCCCCGTTGCGACCCACCACGGCCTGGACGCTGCCCGGCTGCACCCGCAGGCTCACCTCGTGCAGCACGATGCCACCGGAGTAGCCGGCGCACAGCCGCTCCACGGACAACATCACGACACCCCGTCGGCGTAGGCCTGCCGCACCAGCGGCGAGGTACGGATCTCGTCCGGCGTCCCGGCGGCCAACGTCCGGCCGTCGCGCAGCACGGTGACCGTGTCGGAGAGGGCGTACACCAGGTCGAGTCGATGTTCGACCAGCAACACGGCGACCGCCCGGGGCAGCGCCCGGAGCAGGTCGACCAGCCGGCCGACCTCGGTGGCGGACAGCCCGGCTGCCGGTTCGTCGAGCAGCAGCAGGCGGGGGCGACCGGCAAGGGCCATCGCGATCTCCAACTGGCGTCGTTGCCCGTGTGCGAGGTGACCGGCGGGCACCGCCGCGACATCGGCCAGGCCCATCTGCTCCAGCAGGGAACCCGCGCGGTGTTGCGCGGTTCGGCGCGTTCCGCCGGGCCACCACCTGCGACGCCGGATGGCCCGGGGCAGTGCGGCGACCACGACGTTCTCCGTCGCGGTGAGCGTCGGAAAGACCGCCGGTCGTTGGTGGATCCGGTTGATGCCCCGGCGTGCCCGCGCCGCGGGGCCGAGCCGGCCGACGTTGCGCCCGGCGAAGCGCACCGAGCCGCGGTGCGGTTTCGTCGACCCGCCGATCACGTTGAGCAGGGTCGTCTTGCCGGCCCCGTTGGGACCGATGAGCGCGTGCCGCTGGCCGTCGTGGATGCACAGGTCGACGCCGGTCAGCGCCGCGAGCGAGCCGTAGCGGACGCTGACGTCCTGGGCTTGGAGCAGGCAGGTCATGCGCGTAGCTCCGGTACCGTCGCGTGGTCACGGGCCGGGGTGGCGTCCGCGCGGCTCGGCGGGACCGTCTGTGGGTGCGACCTGTCGCGCGGGCCCCGGACGCGTTTGACGCCACTGGGCAGCAGGTAGACCGTCGCCACGAACAGCACGCCCAGCACCAGCGGGGCATGGCCGGGCAGCACCCCGAACAGCCAGTCGCGGACGGCGATGACGAGCGCGGCGCCCACCAGGGCGCCGCCGACCGAGGCGGTGCCGCCGATGACGACACCGAGCAGCAGCAGGGCGGAGGTGTCGAAGCCGAAATCGGCGGGGGAGATGTACTGCTGGGCGACGACCAGCAGTGAGCCGGCGGCGCCGGCTATCGCCCCGGCGAGGATGTGGGCGCCCGACAGGTACAGCGGCACCAGGTGTCCGCTGGCCCGCAGCCGTGTCTCGTCGTCGCGGCCGGCACGCAGCACCAGCCCCACCCTGGTACGCAACAGCAGCAGCACCGCGCCGACCAGTGTGGCCACGACCACCAGGGTGTACAGGTAACGCGCCTGGTCGGAGGCCAGGGCCGGCAGACCCCAGAACGGGCGGACCGCGGCTATGCCGGCCAACCCGTCCGTGCCTCCGGTCACCGACCGCCACCGCCCGAGGACGGTCACGACCAGTTCGCAGATGGCCAGGGTGATCATCAGGACGATCACGCCCCGGGCGGGGACGACGAGCGGCACGGTCAGCGCCGCCAGCATCGCCCCGGCCCCCGCGGCGACGACGAGCTGCACGACGCCGACGTCGGAGATCTGGCTGCCGACCACGGCGCACGCGTACGCCCCGGCCGCGTACGGTGCGGTCTGGCCGAGCGTGGGCA
Organism: Micromonospora yongxingensis; assembly: GCF_052601155.1. Taxonomy (NCBI): domain Bacteria; kingdom Bacillati; phylum Actinomycetota; class Actinomycetes; order Micromonosporales; family Micromonosporaceae; genus Micromonospora; species Micromonospora yongxingensis. Next base: position 131,705 of record NZ_JBQXEO010000007.1, on the reverse strand, counting down.
TGCCGGCGACGCCGGTGAGCAGTGCCACGCTCACCCCGACCAGGGCCAGCGCCAGCGTCCGGGCCAGGATCGCGGCGGTGTAGTCGTCGACCACCCAGGGCGCCACGACAAGGCCCGCCAGGACGAGTGCGGCGACGCTACGCCGTACCCGGCGGATCACCTCGTCCATCATGTCGCCCTCCACGAGGTGGCCAGGCCGCGCGCCCGCACGGCGAGGACGGCTGCCATGGCGGCGAACAGCAGGAACGGTGCGGCCGACGGCAGCAGTGCCACGCCCAGGGTCTGGATCTCCCCGATCGCGAGCGCGGCGAGCAGAGTGCCCGCCATGGAGCCGAGGCCACCGAGCACGACGACCACCAGCGACAGCAACAGCACCGTGTCGGCGGTGTCCGCGCCGGGGCCGATGATCGGCGCGCCCAGGACCCCCGCCGCGCCGGCCAACGCGCCGGCGGCGGCGAGCACGCCGGCCCGGATCCGCGCGGGACTCACACCCATGCAGGCGACCATCTCCGGGTCGTCGACGGCGGCCCGGACCAGCATTCCCGCCCGGGTACGCCGTACCGTCAGGTAGAGCGCGGCGGCGATCACGGCGGCCACCACGATGAAGACCAGTCGGTAGGCGGCGTAGCGGTGGCCGGCCACGACGACCGACCCGTCCAGGGCGGCTGGCACCCGCACCTGGGGGTCGTCGGGTCCGAAACCGGCGACGAGCAGGCTGCCGCCGGCCAGCGCCACCCCGAAGGTCAGCAGCGCCTGGGTGAGGTGGTTGCCCGTGGCGACCGGGGTGAGCAGGCCGGCGAGCAGCACACCCGCCGCGGCCGCGGCGAGCACACCGACCGCCAGCGCCAGTGCCAGGCTCACCCAGCCGCCGTCGAGCAGGGCGGCGGCGGTGTACCCGCCGATCGCGTAGAGCGTGCCGTGCGCCAGGTTGAGGATGTTGGCGACGCCGAAGCAGAAGACCAGGCCCGCCGCGGCGACGAAGACGAGCAGCCCGTAGGCGACTCCGTCCAGCGCCGGGATGATGTACGGGTCGATCCGGTTCGCGCCGGCCGCCACCGCGATCACCGGCCGATGGTCGCGAGGTCACCCACGACGGTGTTGGACAGCGCGCGACCGTCCTGGCGGACCTGTCGCAGGTACCACTTCTGCACGGGGGAGTGCGTGGTGGTGGAGAACTGCCAGGTGCCGCGCGGACTGGCGATCTGCCCGAGCTGACCGATGGCCGTGTTGATGGCCTCCGGGGTGGGGTCACTCCCGGCGGCCGCGATGGCCCGGTCCAGCACCGCCGCGGCGTCGTAGGAGGCCAGCGCGTACGTCGTCGGGGAGCCGTCGTGCTTGGCCTTCCACGCCGCGACGAAGGCACGGTTCTCGGCGTTGTCGAGGTCGGGGGAGTAGTTGAGCACCGAGAAGATGTCCCTGGCGGCCTCGCCCTGTGCGTTGAGCACGCCGCCCTCGGTGAGGAACCCGGCCGCGTACAGCGGGATGTCCTTGATCTCGGACTGGGCGTACTGCTTGACGAAGTCGACGGCGGCGCTGCCGGCGTAGAACGTGTAGACCGCCTGGGCGCCCGAGGCCTTGATCCTGGCGAAGTACGGGGTGAAGTTGGTGGTGGCCGGGAACGGGGTGAAGGTGGTCTTGCCGTCGGGGTTCGCGAGCTTCCCGTCGATCTTGGCGAACGCGTCGGTGAAGCCGCGCAACTCGTCCCAGCCGCCCTGGTAGTCCGGGCCGATCGCGTACACCGAGCCCTTCACGTTGTCCCGCACGTGCTGGGCGATCGCCGCCCCGGGCTCGTCGGAGAGGTACGAGGTGTGCCAGACGCGGGAGACGTCCTTGAGCTCCGGCCGGCCGTTGGAGCCGACGAGCGGCACCTTCGTCTCGTTGAGCAGCGGGTAGACCCCGGCGACGGAGCCACCACCGACGATGCCGGTGAGCGCGACCACGCGGTCCTGCTTGAGCAGCTTCGTCGCGGCCGGCACCGCCGTCTGGGCGCCGTTGCCCTCGTCGGCGACGACGAGGTCGACCTGTCGGCCGCCGAGCTTCCCGTCGTGGGTGGCCAGATAGAGCTCGAAGCCGTCGCGGATGTCCTTGCCGACGGCCTGGTACGTGCCGGACAGCGACGCCAGCAGGCCGATCTTGATCGAACCGCTCGCGCTCGGGCCGGACTCGTCGCCGGCGCAGGCCGTGCCGGTGGACAGCACGAGCGCGAGCAGTGTTGCGGTGAGGGCACGGCTGCGCCGAGGGGTGGTGAACGACATGTCTTCTCCAGGGGAAGGGATGGATCTCCGGCGAGGGGGTGCCGGGATGTCAGCGACTGCGGGCGAGCGCCGCTCGGGCCGCGGGGGTGAGCGCGTCCCCGATCCGGTTGGCCAGCTCGGTCATCTCGTAGGAGACCTTGCCGACGTCGCACTCCGGTGCGGCGAGCACCAACAGCGAGGCGCCGTCGTTGAAGGCCATCGAGAACATGAACCCGCCTTCGAGCTGGGTGACGTTGGAGATCACCGCGCCGGCGTCGAAGAAGGCTGCCGCGCCCCGCAGCAGGCTGACCAGGCCGCTGCCCGTCGCGGCGAGCTGGTCGGCCCGGTCCGGCGGCAGATCGCGGGTGGTGGCCACCATCAGGCCGTCGGCGGAGATGGCGATCGCATGGCTGACCTCGGTCGCGCGCTCGGCGAAGCTGTCCAGCAGCCAGCCGAGGTCCTGTTGGTCGCTCACGTGCTCTCCCTGTCGGATCATTTCTTGCCGAGGTTGATCGGGGTCCGTCGGCGGGACGCCACGCCGCGCGCGTAGGCGGCCATGGCGGTGGCCACCTGGGCCGGGTCGCGGTATTCGGACCGTTGCTGCTGCTGGGGCACGGTGACGCCGCCGGGCACGAGGTGCCGCTGGGGCTGTCGTTTGGGCAGACCGGAGTTGGTGGTAGCGGCGACGTCGGGAGCGTGCGCCTGGGCGGCGGTACGCCAGGCGTCGTCGGCCGGGCTCGACCACTCGCGGCCGTCGTGACCGTCGACGACGTCGGTGTGGAACCAGTGGTTGACCTCTTCGAAGATGAGCAGCTCCTCGGTGGGGGCCTCACCCCGGTCCGCGGGCGTGGGTGCCGGCCGGAACACCGGCGCCGCCGGCAGGGTCCGCTCGGCCGGCGGCCGCCCGGCCGTGGGCTCGGGGTGCGACCGGTACGGCGGCGGGGGGCCGGGTGTCCGGGCTGCCCGCCGCGACAGCCGGCCGGGGGCGAGCAGGTACTCCTCCGGTGGCAGGGACCGGATTATCGCCGCGGGCAGCGTCGCCTCGGCGAGGGTGCCGCGCCGGGGACCGCGTCGCAGTTGGACGCTGGCGCCGAGTCGGGCCGCGAGCTGGCCCACGACGACCAGCCCCATCGCCCGTACGGCGGCGACGTCGATGGCCGGTGGACGGGCCAGCAGGTCGTTGAGCTGCTGCAGCCGCTGCGGGGGCAGTCCGACGCCCTCGTCGCTGATCTGGACGATGACCCGGTCGCCGAGGCTGCGCCCGGTCACCCAGGTCTCGCTTCCCGGCGGCGAGTACGCGGTCGCGTTGTCCATGAGTTCGGCGAGCAGGTGCACGACCTCGTCGACGGCCTTGGCCGCGACGGCGACGTCCCCGTCGATCATGCCGAGCCGGATCCGCGCGTAGTGCTCGATCTGGGACAGCGCCGCCTGGAGCACCTGCTGCAGCGGTACGTCGTGCTGGCGTACCCGGCCGACGCCGACCCCGCCGAGCACCAGCAGGCTGGCGTTGATCCGCCCCATCCGGGTCGCCAGGTTGTCCAGCGTGTACAGCTGGTGGAGTCGGTCGGGGTCGGTCTCGTCCCGTTCGACCCGGTCGACCTGGGCCAGGACGGCGTCGACCAGTCGCTGCTCGCGGCGGCTCAGGTGGATGAAGATGTCGGCGGTGTTGGCGCGCATGACGGCCTGCTCGGCGGCCGTGCGCACGGCGGCCTGGTGCACGGCGCTGAACGCCTGGCCCAGCTCGCCGATCTCGTCGTCGCTGGACGGTTCGAGGGCGGTGGTGGACTGCTGGCGGGCCAGCTCCTGCGGGTCGACGGCCGAGCTGTCCGGGTGCTGGAGTCGGGCCACCACGGCGGGGAGCTGCTCGAAGGCGACGGCGTTGGCCGCGTCGCGCAGCCGACGCAGTCGACGGGTGATCTGCCGGGCGACGGCCCAGGTCACCAGCGCGGTCAACAGCAGCGCCAGGAGGACGCCGATCGCCTCGGCCACGGCTCGGCGGCGCTGGTCGGCGTGCGCGGCCCGGACGTCGTCGAGCACCGCGGCGTCGACCCGCCCCCGCAGGTCGGCCAGGCGGGCGGACCGCTGCTGCGTCGTGGACACCCACGCCGTGGTCTCCAGCTGCAGTCGGGTCCCCGGCTGTGCCCGGGAGACCTCGTCCTGCATCCGTTGCAGCGTGAGTGCCTCCTTGCCGGTGCCGACCTGCTCCCACCAGAGGCTCCACTCGGCGGGGGCCAGGGCCAGGAACGACAGGCTCGTCTCGGTGTAGCTGGTGCGCGCGGCGGTGATGTCCTGCTGCATGGCGGGGGTCAGCTCGCCGGCCGCGACAGCGCGGAGCACGGCCACCTGCTGCTGGCCGATCGCCTCGGCCGTCTTCGACAGCGCCGCCGAGGCGCGGATCCCGTCGGCGAGCTGGGCGTTGACCACGCCGTGCGAGACGTTCTCCCGGAAGTTGATCAGGTCGGCGATCGCGATGCGGTAGCTGAAGGTCATCGCGGACACCGATGCGTGAGCCGCCGTACGCACCTGGGTGCGCAGCGGGGCGAGGTCGTTCAGCGCCGTGTCGATGCGGCGCAGGAGTGGGCGGCTGGTGTCGGCGTCGGCGGGCACCCGGTCGCGCTGCCGGCGGTAGCGGGCGACCGCGTCGTCGGTGGCGGCCATCTCCGCGCCGAAGGCGTCCTGCTGCTCCGGGGCGGCGTAGGTGAGCAGGTCGGCGGCGGCGATGCGCTCGCGTTGCAGCCGGTAGGCCAGGTCACCGGCCTCGGCGCCGAGGCGTGCCAGGACCTCCAGGTCGCTGGCGCGGGTCGTCTGGCGCGCGCTCTCGGTCAGCGCGAGACCGGCGAACCCGATGACGGCGACCAGCGGGGCAGCGACGATGAGGCGCATCCGGCCGGCAATCTTCCAACCGCGTCGCCGGGTCGGGTAGGGTCGGGCCGCGTGGGACTTCGTGCTCGACGCCAAGATTGACTCCCACGACTCGTCGACGACGGTCTATTTGCACGTTGCCGAATGCAAGTCCCATTCCGCCGGAACCCGAGCCCAGAGACCAGACCTGGCCGTGGTACAAACTGCCCGTACCAGCATCTGTACCCAGAGTCAGCAGCCGGTGGCGCGACGGGGATGATCCGGGTCGGCGACGTCAGCGCTGGTCGTCGAGGGGTTCGGCCGTCGGGCGCCGGCCGTTGTCGTCGGAGTCGGGCGGGCCGTTGAGCACCTGGCCGATCAGCTCCCGCAACTCGTCGATGGCGTCCACCATGGCACCGGGGTCGCGAGCGTCACGCCGACCACGCTGGCGCGGCACCTGCGGACCCAGCGGCACGGGCTCGGGAGAGCGGGGGCCGCGGCGGCCGTCCGCCGCCAACTGCTCGGCCGCGACCTGCGGCCACAGTGCCGCCAGCCGGCCGCCGGTGTCGAGCACGTCGTCGCAGCGCACCGCGAACTCGTGACTCCCGAAGCGACGACCCGACTCCACGGCGGCGACCGTCTCCCGGCTGAACCGCACCAGATCCGCCAGGGCCCGCTGGGTCAGGCCCCGCCGGATACGGCAGCTGCGCAGTTCCCACCGGAACCGCTGGCTGGCCGCGGAGTCAGCGACGTTCGACGGGGGCGTGTGCTCCATGTGCTCACCTTCGTGGCGCCAGCGAATCAGCGGCAGGCATTAACTCGAGGCCGACCGATGGGCTGAAAATTCATAGAGGCAATTCTTAACCCAGGATCCGATGGGTGTGAAGACGTTGACCGACATGGATTGACGAGCAATGCGCGGCGGGCGGCCTCCGGTGCCCGCGGTGGGCTGGGCGTGGAGCGTTGGGCAGGGCAGCCCCACGCGCGATCCGAGCGCAGGCCAGCCACGGCCGCCGTGTGGACGGCTCGCGGTCACTGTCGGGCGGCGTGCACCTCGGCGCCCGCCGCTTCCGGTGTCATCTGATCGTCGGCCGGTGCCATGATATCGATTATCGCGGGCAGCGTGTGGTGTGCGCGGAACGCAACATTCGGCTTGTATGAACGATGTTGCCCCGGTGTTAGCCGGAGGCCGGGAATGGCCGCCGCGAGCCGGGTGAGGGCGATCCCGGCCTCGAGTCGTGCCAATGCCGCGCCGATACAGAAATGTGGCCCGTGGCCGAAGGACAGGTGATCCGCCACGTCGCCACGGTGCGGGTCGAACCGATCCGGGTGGGCGAAGACCGCGGGGTCACGGTTCGCCGCTCCGATCAACAGCAGGCAACGCGCCCCCGCCGGTATGGTGACCGTTCCCAGCGTGACGTCGCGGGTGGTCACGCGGAGCCAGCCGTCGATCGCGGGTGCGAACCGGAGGGTCTCGGCCACGAACGCGTGGACGGACCCGGGGTCGGCGGCGAGCGTGCGCCACCGCTGCGGCTCGGAGAGCGCCTGGTCGAGGGCGTGGGCGAGCAGCCCGGCCGTGGTCTCGTGGCCGGCGACCAGGAGGTTGAAGGCCATGCTCGCCACTTCCGACACGGTCAGCACGGCGTCGTCGTCGTCGCGGTACGCCAGTGCCCGGCTGATGAAGTCGTCGCCGTGGCCACCGCGGTCGATCCGCTGCTGGACCAGCTCCTGGCAGTAGTGCCAGAACTCCAGCAGGCCCTGCGCCAGGCGCACCTGCTCGGCCGGATCCGGCTGCCCCCAGACGAGGGCGATCTGACCGTCCGCCCACCTGCGGATCCGGTCGATGTCGGCGTCGGGCACCCCGAGAATGTCCAGGACGACCAGCAGGGGAAGTTCGGTGGCGAGCTCCGGGAGGAGGTCCACCTGTTCGCCGTGCTGGCCGACCAGCCGGGACACCAGTTGGTCGACCCTGCGACGGACGATGGGGCCGTAGTCGGCCTCTGCGCGGTCGGGCGTGTTGGCGAAGGTGGCCCGCAGGGCCCGGCGTGTGCGTGGGTGCACCGGCGGGTCCGCGGCGGCCGTGGTGGGTGGCGCGTCGATCTGCATGACGACCTTCATCGCCTCCGGGCAGACCTCGTAGACCGGGGCCAGCGTGAGCGCGTTGCCGAACGTCGCGGGGTCGGCGAGGGCGCGCCGCACATGCCCGTGCCGACTGATCAACCACAGCCCGAGGTCCTCGGCGTAGTGCACCCCGTCGGGATCGTCGAGAATGCGCCGCCACACACTGGCCGGATCGGTGAGATATGCCCCGGTGAATGGACTCAACCGCATGGAGGGCCTCCTGAAACACCGCAAAAAACCGGCAGCGCCCGCATTGGACACACCAACCTGTTGGGGCTGACAATGGCGCGCATCTGCCTCTGGCTCTTCACGGTGCGCCGACTTACCTGACAAGTCAAGATTGGTGTCCGTCAATTAATCAATGCCGATTATTGCGTGGTGCAACGGACGCGACAACCTGAGCTACCTGCAAGTTGCGGCTCGGTCCTTGCTGGTTTCAGGCTAGCGGAAGCAGGCCGGACGGCACTGAGCGCCACACCGGTCACGATGTGGTGCGCGCGTGGCGGCGACGACGAAAGCAGCCGCCGACGCGGTTCTATTTGCTGCCGTGCGCCGTACGGGCTGTCGGGTCGAAAGGAAACATTCTCGACCCGCGTCGCCCCTTCGCCGGTGCCGCGTTCGGTGGCTCTGCGCGTCGGCGGTGGTGAGCGGGGTCGAACCTGTCGCTGGCCGGCCGAGGGGGTGCGCGCGGTGCGCGTACCCCCTCGGTTTGATCAGCGGGTGCGGACCGCGACGGCCGTGTACGGCGTGGTCGGGGTCGCCGGAGTCGTGAAGCGGGCGTTGGGCAGGTAGAGCCGGCCCAGCGCCTTGGCCACCGTCGTGGGCACGTCGAAGTTCGCGTCCGTGATGGTGCCGGTGAGCGTTCCGGCGGTGCCGGCCCGGTTCAGCGTGACCACCGCGACCAGGTTGAGGCGGTTCTGCACGACGTAGAGGGTGCGGCCGAGCAGCAGCAGGCCGTCGCCGTTGGTGAAGGTGTGGCCGGGGACGTACACGGTGGTGGTCGCGCCGGTCGCCGGGTCGACCCGGAACAGCGTGCCGGTGGCGGACTGGACGACGATGAGGGACCTGCCGTCCGGCGTGGTGACAATGCCGTTGAGATTCACACCGGTGCCGACCTGCTGGTACGCACCGGTCAGCGGGATGGTGGTGAAGCCGTCGGCGGGCGGCAGTGCGCCTCCGTGGCCGAGCGGCACCCGGTAGAGCACCGGCCGGTTGGAGTCGGTGAAGTAGGCGGCGTCGCGGGTGAGGACGACGTCGTTGACGAACGTCGGGGCGGTGGTGAACTGGTAGCGCGCCAGCACCTCGCCGGTGCGGGTGTCGAGCACGCGAGCGTCGCCGGCCGTGCCGCCGGAGACGAACAGCCGGCCGCGCGGGTCGACCTTGAGGCCGAGGGACGGGGTGCCGGTGGGCGCGCCGATCGTCCTGCCCGCGCCGGTGACCAGGTCGACGCGGTAGATGGCGCCGTTGGCGCGGGAGCCGAAGTACGCGTACCGGCCGGCGGTGGCGATGCCCTCCGGCTGGAACCCGTCCGGCAGGGCGAGGACGGTGGGCGGCCGGCTCCCGGCGTGCGCCTGCGCGGGCGCGACGGCGACGGAGGTCAGGAGAGAGGCGGTCAGGGCGACACCGAGTGCGGTCCTGAGGGGTCGGTTCACTGTGCTCCTTTCGGGCGGGCAGGCGGCACGAGCGAAAGCGCCTGCCACGATCTCTGGGGCCAGGACCTTCCCCACTGTACGGCGGCGGCCGGCGGCCCGCCCGGCCGCGAGGCTTGGGGTGCCACCTCCATCTCGCGGCTAATAGTAAAGGTTCTGAACAGAAGGTGTTACAGTCACTGCTGTCTATGCGACGTCGAGCCCTCGGCCTGTCGTATCCCGGAAAGGAGTGATCACATGACGAGACTGCGCGCCCTGGTCGCGCTCGCGGCACTGGCTGTCGCCAGCGGACTGATGGCCGTCATCCCGTCGACCGCCGCCTCGGCTGCGGCCTGTGCGGCACCGTGGCAGTCCTCGGCCGTCTACACCGGAGGCGCGCAGGTCTCCCACAACGGCCGCAACTATCAGGCGCAGTGGTGGACCCAGAGCGAGGCGCCCCCCGGCACCACCGGCGTCTGGCAGGACCTCGGTGCCTGCGGAGGCACCACCACCCCGCCGCCGTCGGGAAGCTGCACCCACCCGAACTGGGTCGCCGGCACGTGGTACTCCACCGGGGCCATCGTGCGATACACCAACGGCCTGTACTACATCGCCGAGCACGACAATCCCGGGTACGACCCCATCATCAGCACCTGGTACTGGGAGCCGTACAGCTGCGGCGGCCAACCGCCCACCAGCCCGCCGCCCACCAACCCCGGCGGCTTCGTGGTGAGCGAGGCCCAGTTCAACCAGATGTTCCCGGGCCGCAACTCCTTCTACACGTACTCCGGGCTGGTCACCGCCCTGAGCGCCTACTCGGCGTTCACCAGGACGGGCAGTGCCACCGTCCAGCGCCAGGAGGCCGCGGCCTTCCTGGCGAACGTGAGCCACGAGACCGGCGGACTCGTCCACATCGTGGAGCAGAACACCGCGAACTACCCGCACTACTGCGACCCCGGCCAGCCCTACGGCTGCCCCGCCGGGCAGGCCGCCTACTACGGGCGCGGGCCGATCCAGCTCAGCTGGAACTTCAACTACAACGCCGCCGGTAACGCCCTCGGGTTGCCCCTGCTGACCAACCCCTGGCTGGTGCAGACCGACGCCGCGGTGGCCTGGAAGACCGCCATCTGGTACTGGATGACCCAGAACGGGCCGGGCACCATGACCGCCCACAACGCGATGGTCACCGGCGCCGGGTTCGGCCAGACCATCCGCAGCATCAACGGCTCGATCGAGTGCAACGGCGGCAACCCCGCCCAGGTGCAGAGCCGCGTCACCAAGTACCAGCAGTTCGTCGGCATCCTCGGCGTGCCCGCCGGAGCCAACCTCTACTGCTGACCCGCCGCCCGGCCTCGACACCCCGCACCGGGTGTCGAGGCCCGGCACGCGGCGGTTGCCGGCTTAGCTGACCGTTAAGTAACGGCCCAAATGGTTTCGTCCGGCCGGCAACACTGGGCAGACTGGGCCGATGCCCGCCGCCGATTCACCCGCTGCCCCCGCTCACCGACGTCGTACCCAGGTGCTGGGGGCGGTGGTGGTCGCGGTCGCCATGGTGGTCGCGGTCGGGGCCTGGTCGCTGCGGGACCGGACCACTGGCGAGGACGGCGCACCGCAGCGCAGCGACGCCGCCGCCGGCGCGACATCCGAGGTCGGCCCGGCGGGCGGCACCCCCACCTGTGCGGGCCGGCCGGCCCAGGCTGCCCGCGAGCTGCGCGGCATGTGGATCACGACGGTGAACAACATCGACTGGCCGAGTCGGAAGGGGCTGCCGGCCGAGACGGTACGGGCGGAATTCCGCGGATGGCTGGACCTGGCCGTGCGACACAACCACAACGCGGTCTTCGTGCACGTACGACCGAGCGGGGACGCGCTCTGGCCGTCCACCTACGCGCCCTGGTCGGAGTGGCTGACCGGACGGCGCGACGGCCGCGACCCGGGCTGGGACCCGATGGAGTTCATGGTCGCCGAGGCGCACGCCCGCAACCTGGAGTTCCACGCCTGGTTCAACCCCTACCGGGGCGGACAGCCGGCCACCGTCGGCGGTCCCGGCCCCAAGCTGGACCAGCTCGCGCCGACACACCCGCTGCGGCGGCACCGCGACTGGGTGGTCACCTATCCCAGCGCCGACCGACCCGGCAGCCGCCTCTACTTCAACCCGGGCATCCCCGAGGCGCGCGCCTTCGTCGAGGACTCGATGCTGGAGGCCGTCCAGCGGTACGACGTCGACGGGGTGCACTTCGACGACTTCTTCTACCCGTACCCGGAGGCCGGACAGGACTTTCCCGACGGCGCGGCGTTCGCCCGGTACGGCCGGGGGTTCGCCGACAAGCACGCCTGGCGGCGGGACAACGTGAACACGCTGGTCCGCGAGATGAGCGAGCGGATCAAGGCGATCAAGCCCTGGGTGAAGTTCGGGATCAGCCCGTTCGGCATCTGGCGCAACGCGCGCACCGACCCGACCGGCTCCGCCACCGGGGGCCTGCAGAGCTACGACGACATCTACGCCGACACCCGCCTGTGGGTACGGAAGCAGTGGCTGGACTACGTCGTGCCGCAGCTCTACTGGCACATCGGGTTCGACAGGGCCGACTACGCCAAGCTCCTGCCGTGGTGGGCGGCCATGGTGAAGGGCACCCGGGTGCAGCTCTACATCGGGCAGGCCGACTACCGGGTGGGCGAGCGCGGCGCGTGGCGCGACCCGGCCGAGCTGGACCGCCAACTCGCCCTCAACCGCCGGTACGGGGTGAGCGGGAGCGTGCACTTCAGCGCCCGGCAGGTACGGGCCGACAAACTCGGCGCGGTCAGCCGGTACAGCGCCGCCCACTACGCCACCCCGGCGCTGCCACCCACGATGGCGCAGTTACCAGCGGCACCTCCGGCCGCGCCGGTGGTCACCGAACCGCGCCGGACGGACGACGGCGGGGTGACGCTGTCCTGGCGTGGCGAGGGGGCCACGAGTTTCGCCGTCTACCGGGTGGACGGCGACACCGCCCGGCTCGTCGGCACCGCCCGAGGTGGGAGTTGGGTCGACCGCACCGCGCCGGCCGACGGACCGCTCTCCTACTGCGTGTCGGCACTGGATCGCAGCGGGAACGAGGGCCGACTCAGTGCGGCCACGTCCGCATCCCCGTAGACGGTCCCCGTTGTGGGGGTACGTCCTCTCACCGAGGGTGGATGAGGCACATCCCGCCGTGACCGGGGCGGTCCATCGTGGCCAGCGCGTGGGGCACCTCGTCGAGGTCGATGGTGCGGGTGATCAGCTCGGCGGGGCGCAGCACGCCCGCGGTGACCAGCCGTAGAAGCTCCGGGTAGGCATGCGCGGCCATCCCGTGGCTGCCCCGCAGCTCCAGCTCGTACGCGATGACGAGGTCCATCGGCAGAGCAGGGCGGCCCTGGACGGCGGGAAGAAGGCCGACCTGGACGTGCCGGCCCCGCCGGCGCAGGCACCCCACCGAGGCGATGCAGGTGGCGTGACTGCCCAGTGCGTCGAGTGACAGGTGCGCTCCGCCGCCGGTCGCCTCCCGAACGGCGGCGGCGACCGCGCCCGGGTCGGTGAGGGTGCTGCCGTCCAGGCAGACCGTGGCCCCGAAGCTCCGGGCCAGGTCGAGCGCGGCGGGGGCGATGTCGACCGCCACGACCTGCGCGCCGCAGGCCGCAGCGATCATCACCGCGGAGAGTCCCACGCCGCCGCAGCCGTGCACCGCCACCCACTCACCAGCGGCGACCCGGCCCTGGCTCACCACGGCGCGGAACGCCGTGGCGAATCGACAGCCGAGGGCTGCCGCGGCCGGGTGGCCCAGCTCGTCGGGGAGCCGGACCAGGTTGACGTCGGCGTCGTGCACCGACACGTACTCGGCGAACGACCCCCAGTGGGTGAAGCCCGGCTGTGTCTGGCGTTCGCAGACCTGCTGGTCGCCTGCGAGGCAGGCGGGGCACTGCCCACAGGCGCAGACGAAGGGCGCGGTGACCCGGTCGCCGCGCCGCCAGCCGCGTACGCCGGCGCCGACCTCCGCGACGACTCCGGCGAACTCGTGCCCGGGGACGTGCGGCGGGCGGACGTCCGGGTCGTGCCCCTGCCAGCCGTGCCAGTCGCTGCGGCACAGCCCGGTCGCCTCGACACGGATGACAGCACCACCGGGCGGCGGCACCGGGTCCGGTACGTCGCGGACCTCGGGTCGGACACCGAACTCGTCAAAGATCACGGCACGCACGGGCTGCATCCTCACACGCGGGGCGACCAGACTGCACCTGCCTGCCCCACCTGCACCACCACGAGGAGCGGGGTTCGCGCCGCTGACACCTCGCCCACACGGTGGAGGGCGTGACCACCACGCCGGTGGTCACGGCCTCCACCGCTGTGACGACCACGAGCGGGTGCCCGGCGACCCCGTGTGCGGGTGGGGGATGCTGGGTCCGTGCAGATCACGATCCTCGGCCCGCTCGCCGTCGACGGCCGGCCGGTTCGGGGTGAGCGACTCGCGGCGGTGCTCCGCGCGCTCGTCGACGCGCGCGGACGGGCGGTCTCCACCAGGCTGCTCGTGGACGCCGTGTGGGACGGCGCGCCGCCGGACGACGCGACCGGTGCCGTCCAGGCGCTCGTGTCCCGGGTACGCCGTCTGGGGCTGCCCGTGGTCGCCGTGCCGGCGGGATACCGCCTGCCCGCCGAGGCGGTCACCGTCGACGCGGTCGAAGCGCGGGCGCTCGTCGAGCGGGCGCGCGCCGCCCTCGCGGCCGGTGACGCCCCTGTCGCCCGCAGCTCAGCCGACCAGGCCCGTGCCCTGTTCCCCGAGGTCCCGGAGCTGGCCGCCGCCGAGGACGCGCGGCTGTTCGCGGACGTCGCCGCGCTGCGCGCGCAGGCGGCTCTCGCCGGTGCGGGGTCCTACGACGAGACTGACCTGCGTCGGCTCGTCGCGCGTACGCCGCCGGACGAGCCGTCGGCCGCCCTGCTCGTCCGGGTCCTCGCCGCCCAGGGCCGGGACGCGGAGGCGCTCGAGGTGGTCGAGCGGCTGCGCGCCGAACTGGCCGACCGGTACGGCACCGACCCGTCGCCGGTGATCACACAGGTTCACCTGGCGCTGCTGCGCGGCGAACTCACGACCCCGGCCGTGGTGTGTCCGCCCCGGCAGCCGGCGCGGACCGCCCTGCCCGCCGCGTGGCGCCGGCCGATGACCGCCCTCGTCGGTCGGGAGCGGGACATCGAGAGTGTGGACGAGGCGCTCACCGCGGCTCCCCTGGTGACCGTCGTGGCGACCGGCGGCGCGGGCAAGACCCGACTCGCCGCCGAGGTGGCGCGGCGCGCGGCGGCAGCCGGGCAGGCGGTACGGGTGATCGAACTCGCCGGTCTGCGCTCGCCCGACGAGGTGCTGCCCACCGTGCTCACCGCACTCGGTGGGGCGGACACGTCGGCGACCGGTGGCAACCTCGGCCTCGAACGGCGGGTGCTCAGCCCCGAGGAACGGTTACGCGCCGTGGCACCCGACCTCGACGGGCTGATCGTGCTGGACAACTGCGAGCACGTACTCGACGCGGTGGCCACCGTCGTCGCGGACCTGATCGCGGTGGCCCCGCCGGAGGTCGCGGTCCTCGCGACGAGCCGGGCCCCGCTCGGCCTGGCCGGCGAACTGGTCCACCGGCTCACCGTCCTGCCGGACGCCGACGCCCTCGGGCTCGTCGAGGCCCGCGCGAAGGCCGGCGGCGCGGTGCCGACCTGGGACACCACACGGGCGCTCGCCCTGTGCCATCGGCTCGACAACCTGCCGCTGGCTCTCGAACTCGCCGCCGCGCGGCTGCGGCACATGCCGATCGACGACGTGCTCGCCGGGCTGACCGACCGGTTCGCGCTGCTCGACGACGCCCTGCGGGGCCTGCCGGAGCGGCACGCCAGCCTGTGGGCGATGGTCGACTGGAGCCGGGAACTCCTCGCGCCCGACGACCGTGAGCTGCTCCAGCGGATCGCGGTCATCCCCGGTCCGTTCGGCGCGGACCTCGCCGCCGCTGTCGCGCCGACCCCGGACGTACGACGTGGCCTCGCCACGCTCGTCGAACAGTCCCTGCTGACCCTCGTGGAAGGGGACGGCCCGCCCCGCTACCGGATGCTCGAAACCGTCCGCGAGTACGGCGAAGCCCGCCTCGACGCCGCCGGTGGCCGTGATCCGGCCATGGCCGGCCTGGTCGGTTGGGCCCGGGAGCAGGCCGCCGCGCTCGCCGCCCGGTTCGTCGGCCCCGGACAGGTCGAGGCGTTCGACCGCTGCGTCGCCGAGCAGGACAACCTGGTCGCCGGCCTGCGCTGGGCGCTCGGGCACGACGACGAGCCGGCCGCGATCGACGTCGCCACCGCGCTGCTCCACGTCTGGACGGTGCGCGGCCTGCACCTCGAGGTCGTCGGGTGGGCGCGCGGCCTGTTGCACGCCGAGGAGCCGGAGAGGCGGCGACGCTCGGCGATCCTGCGGGGCCGGGCGGCCGGGCGGCCACTGCCCGACGCCAACCGGCTCGCCTGGACCTGCCTCGTGATCGGGGTCAACGCCGGCATCGGCGGCGAACTGCGGCTCGCCGCCCTCGCCCGGCGGGCACTCCGAACGGTTCTCGCCGAACGGCCCGACGAGGTGTCGTCCCGGCTGACCGCGCTCGCGACGGCGTTGCCCAGCTTCGACGCGTCCGACCCGGAGGAGAGCACGAAGGCCGCCGGCGAGATGATCGCGCACCCGGACCCGTACGTGCAGGGGCTCGGCCTCTTCGCCCGCGCCGCCATCCGCGAGAACGGCGGCATGACGGAGGCGTCGATCACCGACGCCGAGCAGGCGTACCGGCGCTTCGAGGTGGCCGGTGACCACTGGGGCATGGCGATGGCCGCCGGCGGCGCCGGGCAGTTCTTCAGCCTGCGTGGGGACTCCCGCTCGGCCGAGTGGCTGGCGCGCAGCGTCCACCACATGGACCTGGTCGGTGCGACGCAGGACGCCCGGTCGATCCGGGTGCTGCTGGACGTGCAACTCGCCCTGGCCGGCGACCCGGAAGCGGAGCGGCGGCTGCGCGAGACGGCGGCACCCGGCCAGGCCGAGGAGGTGGACACCGGGCAGGCGCGCCTCGGGCTGGCCCACCTCGCCTGGCAGCGCGAGCGGTACGACGAGGCGCTCGCCCACGCCGACGGGGTGATCCGGACCCTGGCCGGCTGGGTCGGGCCGCCGCCGCAACCGCGCGTCCTGCTCCGGGTCGCGGTGGCGGTCCTCTACCTGCGGATGGAGCAGAGGCGGCCGACCTCGGTCGCCGACGCCGAGGCCCGCGCCGCCGCGTTGCTGATGCTCGCCCGGGACGACGCGCTGTCGTCGAAGGACCTGCCGGTGATCGGGACATGGGCACTGGGCGGTGCCGAGTTCGCGGCGCACCGGGACGACGCGGCGACCGCTCGGGAACTGGCCGTGCTCGGGACGCGGATCGGCACCAGCGTCGGGGCCCTCTTCCCGCCCGGGGCCGGCGAACGGCTCGACGCCGCCCTCGGGGAGGAGGAGCAGCGTGAGCCGTTGCTGGCCGTGTGGCGCGAGCGGCCGGTCGCCGCCACCGTCGCCCGGATCCGCGAGCTGATGGACGACCTGCTCGCCTAGGGTCAGATCTTCCGGCGGTACGCGCGCAGCGCCAGCGGCATGAACACCACCACGAAGCCGGCACACCAGGCGAGCGTCCACCACACGTGCGAGCCGACCGGTGTGCCGAGGAACAGCCCGCGTACCGCTGCCACCAGGTGGGTCATCGGGTTGACGTCCACGAACGCCTGCATCCAGCCCGGCAGGGTGTCGGCGCTGACGAACACGTTCGACGCGAAGCTCAGCGGCATGATCAGCGCGAACATCAGGCCCTGCACGGCACCCGGGGTCCGCACCTTCATCGAGACGAAGACCGGCAGCCAGCTCAGGCAGAGCGCGAACAGCACCGCGAGCAGGCAGCCGGCGATCGCCCGGAGCGGGTCGGACTCGATCCGGAAACCGAGCAGGTAGCCGATCGCGAGGGTCGAGACCGTGACGATCACGTACCGGACGACGTCGCCCAGGACCGCGCCGACCAGTGGCGCCGAGCGGGGGACGGGCAGCGACCGGAACCGGTCGAAGATCCCCTTGGCGATGTCGGTGTTGAGGTTGACACCGATGGCGATGGCGCCGCTGGCGATGGTCTGCGCCAGGATTCCGGGCAGCAGGAACTGCAGGTAGTCATGGGTGGAACCGGCGACGGCGCCACCGAAGATGTACACGAAGATGATGAGGAACAGCACCGGCTGCAGCGTGACGTCGATGAGCGCCTCGGGCGTACGCCAGGTCTTGATGAGGCTGCGCCTGGCCAGCGCCAGCGAGTGCCGGACCAGCCGGAACGGTCGCGGATTGGGGACGGCCGTGGAGAGCACGGGGCTCGTCCGGGGTGGGGTGCCGACCAGGGTGCTCATGCCGCGACCTCCGTGAGGCTGGTGGTGTCGTCGTCGGATGCCGTACGCCCGGTGAGGGTGAAGAACACCTCGTCGAGGCTCGGCAGGTGCAGGGAGAGTTCGGTGACCGAGATGCCGGCGGCGGCGAACCGCGCGACGCTCTCGGTCAGGGCCGCGTCGTCACTGACCGGCACCGCGAGCACGCCCTTGCGGATCTCGTCGGCCTGCGCGCCGGAGCCGACCTCGGACAGGATCGCCGCGATCCGGGACAGGTGCGCCGGGTCGGACGGCCGGACCTCCAGCGTCTGGCCCCCGACCACCCGCTTGAGGCCCTCCGGCGTGTCGTACGCGATGACCCGGCCGTGGTCGATCACCGTGATCGCGTCCGCCAGCGCGTCGGCCTCCTCCAGGTACTGGGTCGTGAGCAGGACCGTCGAGCCGTTCGTGACCAGCGACCGGACGACGTCCCACATGTCCTCGCGCTTGGCCGGGTCGAGCCCGGTCGTCGGCTCGTCCAGGAAGATCACGTCCGGTGAGCCCACGAGGCTGGCGGCCAGGTCCAGCCGCCGCCGCATACCGCCGGAGTAGGTCTTGGCCTGCCGGTCGGCGGCGGCGGTCAGGTCGAACCAGTCGAGCAGCTCGGCGGCCCGCCGTCGGGAGCCGGTGCGCCCCAGCTCCAGCAGGGTGCCGAACAGCTCCAGGTTCTGCCGCCCGGTCAGATCCTCGTCGACCGAGGCGTACTGGCCGGTGAGGCCGATGCTCCGCCGGACCCGCTCGGCGTCGCGGACGACGTCGAAGCCGCCGATCCGGGCCGTGCCGGCGTCCGGGCTCAGGAGCGTGGAGAGGATGCGTACGGCGGTGGTCTTGCCGGCGCCGTTGGGGCCGAGCACCCCGAGCACCGTCCCCCGGGGCACGGCGAGGTCCACGCCCTGAAGCGCCCTCGTCTTCCCGAAGTTCTTCACGAGGCCCTCGGCCTCGATCACCAGGTCAGCTGTCATGCCGTACAGCGTGCGCGGGCCGCCTGACACCGCCCTGACACGCCACCGACACCGGCACCGACACGGGCACGACACGCCGGCGGGCGGTGGAGACCGCCGCGGCGGAGTGTCGATCGCCCGGGGGTCATCTTCCCAGTCGGCCGGCGGGGACGGCGTCCGGCTGATCTGCTGGTGAGGTGCGGGCCGGTACCCCCTCAGCGGCTCGACGTCAGGCGACGGCCCCCGGACACGGCGCGACCGTCACGGCAGAAGGGGTGATCATGGCAAGAACCACGATGGGCGTCCGCTCGGTGACGGACAGCCTGGGCATCGAGCGGGCCGGTCGGGACCGTGGATCGGAGGGACTCGCCCGGTTCCTGGGCTGGGTCAGCCTCGGGCTGGGAGTGGCCACCCTCGCCCGCCGGGAGCAGGTCAGCCGGCTCTGCGGGGTCGACGACTCGCCCACCGCGCGGCAGGTCCTCGCGGTGGCCGGGGTACGGGAGCTGGGCCACGCCGCCGCGCTGCTGATTCCCCGGCGGGCGGGCTGGGGAGCGTGGACCAGGGTCGCGGGCGACGTGCTCGACCTCGCCGCCGCCGGTCAGGCGATGAAGGATCGGCGTGGCGAACGGCGCCAGCGCCTGACGTACACGACCTGGGCGTTGGCCGGAATCACCGCGCTGGACCTGTACACGGCGGTGCGGACCACCCGGGGACGACGCCTGCGGGAGGCGAACCGGGTGTACGCGTCGGTGACGATCAACCGCAGTGCCGCGGACGCCTACCGGTTCTGGCACGACTTCGAGAACCTGCCGCGCTTCATGTCCCACCTCCAGTCCGTCCGGACAACCGGTGACCGGCGGTCGCGCTGGACGGCGAAGGCACCGGCCGGGCGCAGCGTCAGCTGGGACGCGGAGATCGTCGACGACCGCCCCGGTCAGCTCATCTCCTGGCGGTCGATCGGCGGCGCCCGGGTCCCCAACTCGGGATCGGTGCGCTTCATCCCCGTCGCCGGCGGTCGCGGCACCGAGGTGCGCATCGAACTCGGCTACCGGGCGCCCGGTGGCGTCCTCGGCACCAGGGCCGCCAAGCTGTTCGGCGAGAACCCGCAGCAGCAGGTCTGCGACGACCTGCGCAGGTTCAAGCAGGTGATCGAGACCGGTGAGATCACCCGCTCCGACGGCAGCCCGGACGGCAGCAACGTCCAGCAACAGGTGAAGCAGCGCCCGGCTCAGCCGCTGGCGACCCGCGGGTCCGGAAGGTAGGACGATCATGAGAGCCAACTGCTGGATCGCGCCCAACAAGGTGGCGGTCAAGAACGTGCCCGACCCGCAGATCCTCAACCCGCGCGACGCCGTCGTGCGGATCACCTCGACCGCGATCTGCGGCTCCGACCTGCACCTTCTGCACGGCTACATCCCGGCGATGAAGAAGGGGGACGTGCTCGGTCACGAGTTCATGGGTGAGGTCGTGGAGTTGGGCCCGGGCGTACGGGACGGCCTGCGCATCGGTGACCGGGTGGTGGTGGCCTTCCCGATCGCGTGCGGCAACTGCGCCTCCTGCGAGCGCGGCCTCTACTCGATCTGCGAGAACTCCAACCCCAACGCGGCGATAGCGGAGAAGGTCATGGGCCACTCGCCCGCCGGCATCTTCGGCTACTCGCACCTGCTCGGCGGCTACGCGGGAGGCCAGGCGCAGTACGCCCGGGTGCCCTACGCCGACGTCGGCACCATCAAGATCGAGGACGACCTGCCGGACGAGAAGGTGCTGTTCCTGTCCGACGTGCTGCCCACCGGCTACATGGCCGCCGAGATGTGCGACATCAAACGCGGCGACACCATCGCGATCTGGGGCGCCGGGCCGGTCGGCCAGTTCGCGGCCGCCAGCGCTCTCCTGCTCGGCGCGGAACGGGTCATCGTCATCGACCGGTTCCCCTACCGCCTGCGGATCGCCCGGGAGAACACCGGCGCCGAGACCATCAACTACGAGCAGACCGACGTGCTGGACGCGCTGCGGGAGATGACGGCCGGACGCGGGCCGGACGCCTGCATCGACGCCGTCGGCATGGAGGGACACCACGCGTCGGCCGCGCTGCACGCGTACGACAGGGCCAAGCAGGCGACGAAGGTGGAGACCGACCGTCCGCACGCGCTGCGGGAGGCGGTGTTGAGCTGCCGCAACGGTGGCACCATCTCGGCGATAGGCGCCTACGGCGGCTTCATCGACAAGTTCCCGATGGGCTCGTTCATGAACCGCTCGCTGACCATGCGGTCCGGGCAGGCGCACGTGCAGCGCTACATGCGGCCGCTCCTGGAGCGGATCCGCAAGGGCGAGATCGATCCGAGCTTCATCATCACCCACACGATGCGGCTCGACGACGCTCCGCACGGCTTCGACATCTTCAAGAACAAGCAGGACGAATGCCTGAAGGTGGTGCTCAAGCCGTAGCGGCGGGAGGCCCCGGTGCCGTGCGAAACTGCCTCCCCCCGGGGAGGAGTGATCGTGGGCGCGGACGCCGAGATCTTCGTGTTCGACCACGAGCGCTACCGCGACGAGGTCGTGCCGGCGCTGGTGGAGTTGCGGCGCGGTACTGGGCTATCAGTTCGGCGTCACCGAGGGGATCCACGGCTGGCTGACCGTCACCGAGACCGCCGAGCTGTCGGCACGTCTCGACCAACTGGCCCTGCCCCGGTACGAGTCGACGTTCGCCGCGACGGCGGACCGGTCGCCACGCCCCGGGTTCTCGGCAGGCGAGTGGCCCGAGGTGAGCCTGTCGTTCCTGCGGACGGTGGCGACCATCGCCGCCGACGCCGGTCAGGCGGTGTTGTGGGGAAATGACGTGAGCCCGGGCGTCTGGCGTGGGACGTTCGGCGTGTTCGACGGCAGCGACGGGAGGTGGGCCTGCGGAGGGACGGCCAGCAACTGACGGTCAGTCCGGCAGGCCGGCGCATGCGGCGCCGTTGACGGTGCACGCCGTGGGGGCGGAGCCGACCGTCGAGCCGTTCACGCGGAACGTCACCCGGACCGAGGCGCTGCCGGGCACCTGCCCGGCGCTGCCGTCCGGGACGAACGTCCACACGGCACCGTCCTGGCTGGCCCGCGCGCCCTCGACCGAGCTGACGCGCAGCGAATCCCGGGGCAGGGTGACGACCAGCGTCCACTCTGTCACCGGCACCGGTCCGGGATTGCTGATCGTCACGGCGGCACCGTAGCTGAGCAGGGCGTTCTCCGCGATGGCGAAGTCGGCGCGCAGGGGCGCCGGTGTGGGGGAGGCCGTCGAGGCCGTCGACGGCGGTGATGCGTGCGTGCTGGTCGACGGTTCGGCGGTGGGCGTGGCCGGCGGGGGAGTGGGTCTGGTCGGGCTCGTGGCCGCCGGTCTCGCCTGCGCCCGGGGCGTACCGGCCGGTGGTGTGCTCACCTGGTCGGTGGACGGTGACGGGTTGAGGGTCACCGGTGCCAGCCGTTCCGGCGTACGCAGCACACCGACGACGGAGACCGCCGTCGCGACCAGCACCCCGAGCGCCGCGATCACGGCCACCCAGGTGGCCCGTGAGCCGTCGCCGCGACCGGTGAACGCCCGCTTGACGGCCGAGGCGATGGCCACGACCCGGTCCAGCAGAATGATCGCCGCGGTACGCCGTGGCTGGGGCGGTGTTGCCGGCACTACCTGTCTCCCCTTCAGTTCGTCCCGGACGCGCGCCTGCGACCTCCCGGGTCGCCTCGGCACCCGCCCCTTACAGCGCGCGAAGCCCGACGAGGATCGCCTTGAGCAGATCCTCGGACGGCAGCTCCGACAGCGTCGGCGGTTCGTGTGTCTCGATCAGCCCAGCGGTGAGCAGGTCGCCGAGGAGGACCCGGACGGTGCCCAGGGGCAGATCCAGCTCGGCGGCGACCTCAGCCACCGACACTGGATGGTGACACAGCTCCACGATCCGCGCCTGTTCGGGGAAGAGCGGTGCGCGAGGCGTCACCGCCCGCCGGGCGACGACCAGCGAGATCAGGTCGAACCGCCCGCGCTCGGGCGCGGTGCGCCCACCGGTCATCGTGTACGGGCGGGCGACCGGGCCGGCGTCGTCGTCGTACCACGCCTCGTCAGCCGCGCCGGTGGTGTACACCAGAGTCCCCGCTCATCGCCGAGGAGGCCGGTTCCAGGCGGACGGGCAGGTGCCGCTCGGCCTGCCCCACGAAGAGCGCCACCTCGTACGCCATGTCGCCGACCTCGGCGTCGTCCCCGGCGATCCGGACGGTGAGGATGGTCCCGTTCCGGATGGTGGCGACGAACAGGAACGCCCGCGACATCTGCACCACGATCTGACGCAGCTCGCCCGCGTCGCACGTCCGGGTGGTGGCCTGCCCCAGCGCCAGCAGGCCGGCGACCACACCGGAGATCTGCTCGGCCAGCTTCGCTCCGACGTGCCGGGAAGCGCCGAGCGGCAGACCGTCCGGGGAGAGGACCACGGCGAACTCCGCGCCGTGCACCCGGTCGACCAGGCGGTCCAGGGCGCCGGTCAGGCTGTCGCTGGTGACCACTGCATGCGTCATCGATGTCTCCTTGTTGCTCTGGCGACCGGCAGCTCGACGGTCTCGGGGCCGGCGCTGCCGGCGTGGGGGCCGCTCGGCCCGGGTTGGCGGATGCGCATCGGCAGCTCGCCGTGGCCGCCCGGGCCGGTCGCGCCGGCGCCGGCCCGCTCGGGCGGGTTCGCAGGGCGGGGAGGCGACGTGGCCGCTCCGTCGGCGGTGCCGGGTCGTCCACCCACGGCGCCGGTCGGCGTGACCAGTCCGGTCGGGAGCAGCACGATCGCCGCCGTTCCGCCGCGCTGGCTGGGACGCAGCGAGACCCGGGCGCCACAGCGGGCGGCGAGCACTGCGGCGGTGTACAGCCCCGCCGGGCCGACGGGCGGTCCGTCCGGTGGTGGGTTGCCGAGCAGGTGGTTCGCCTCGGCCAGCGCGGTCGCGTCGAGGCCCGGTCCGTCGTCGACGACCACGATCGCGCAACCCTGCGGCCGGTGCTCCCCGGCGACGCGGACGGTCGTCTCCGTCGACGAGAAGACGAGAGCGTTCTCGATCAGCTCCGCCAGCAGGTGGATGACGTCCGTGACGGCGGGACCGGCGAGCGACCACGGCCAGTGCGGCGCGATCAGAACCCGGTGGTAGTCCGGCACCTCGGCGACCGCGCCGCGCGCGATGTCGAGCAGTGGCACGGGGCGCCGCCACCGGCGGGCGGGCGTCGCGCCGCCGAGGGTGATCAGCTTCTCCACGTTGCGCCGGACGCGCGTGGTGAGGTGGTCGAGCCGGAACAGCTCGTCGGCCTCCTCGGCGGCGCGTTCCCGCCGCTGCATCCCGTCCAGCAGATTGAGCTGGTCGCGGAGCAGGACCTGGTTGCGTCGGGTCACCCGCAGGAACAGGTCCTGGGTGCGCTCCGCCGCCGTGGGACCCGGGGTCGGGACCGGGCCGACGTCCTCCGCGATGTCGGGGTGGGTCAGCGCGGTGCCGGTCGGGCCGGCCGGTGGCTGCCACCGGTCGGGGTCGGTGCCCGACCGGGCCAGCTCGCCGGTCAGCCGTCGGATCGTGCCGGCCCAGCTCAACAGCACCGCGATCACCGCGATGAGACCGAGCCCCACCACCGCGCCGGTACGCGCGACGATCACGGCCGCACCCGGCGTGGCCCGCTCGACACTGCTGCGGGCGGTGACGGTCACCAGCTCGTGCAGGGCGCCGAGGGCGGCGTCCGCCGCGGCCCGCCAGTCGGGCATGGTGATCCCGCTCAGGGGGTCGGTGCCGCCGGTGCGCAGCAGCCCGTCCTCCAGGGCGAGCAGGCCCTCGAACCGGGGGTCCACCGGGAGTCCCTGCTGCTCTCCGGGGCCGTCGATCGCCAGCCCGGCGGTCGCCTCGGCGCGCGCGTACCGCTGGTTGCTGACCAGCTCGGCCAGGCGGCGCCGCTCGTCGGCACTGATCTGGTTGCCGGCCAGGGCGGCGCTGACCAGGGTGTCCTCCCGGGCGAGCAGCTCGCGGGCACGCGCCAACGCGATCACCGCGCGGGTGTCGGCCGCCAGCTCGCTCTCGTACGCGCCCCACTCCGGGCCGTAGACACCGAACGCCACGGTGACGAGCTGGTCGTAGCCGTCGGTCGCCTCGGCGCCGTCGAGTTGCTCGGCGTCCACCCGGGACCGGATCGCGCCCAGGCCGTTCAGTCGCCGGACCAGCTCGTCGGCCCGGTCGCGGACCGTTCCGGCGGTGAGCAGCCGCAGATCGGTGCCCTCGGTGAACGCGCGCACCTCGGCCGCCGCCCGGTCGGTCCCCTGGCGTGCGCCGTCCAGCGCCGTCCCCGCCCGCTCGCCCTGGGCGATCGTCTCGGCGGTGAGCCGGCGTTCGGCCTGCAGGCTCAGGATCAGCCGGTCGATCGGTTGGCCCAGGGTGTCCGCCAGCGCACGTACCCGGAGCAGGTCGGCGGCGTCCTGGCCGGTCAGGTAGGCCGCGTACGACCAGAGCGTGACCAGCACGGCTGCCAGCGCGACGAGCCTGATCCGGATGGGCCGGTCCTCGGTCACGTTCCGCTCCGCTCGGTCCGCCGGTGTCCACGGGGTCGTCTCATCGGGTCGACCGTCGCGGCCACGGCTGCCCGGCCGCGTTGCTGGCGCGGTCGGCGACGACGGTGCGCAGCAGAGCCAGCAGCTCCGCGCGGTTGGCGCAGTTCAGCCGGTTGCGCATCCGGGCCACGTGGTGTTCCACCGTCTTGGCCGAGATGAAGAGCCGGTCGCCGATCTCCCGGTACGTCAGCCCGGCCAGCACCAACTCGGCCACCTCGTACTCGCGGTCGCTGAGCCCCTGCTGGGTGGGACCGGCGATGGCGTCGGCGACCTGGGGGGTGCCCTCGCCGGCCGGCGGCCGCTGCCCGCCGTTGGCGCCGGCAGGCCGGCCCTGGAGCACCCGGGCGCACTCCAGCAGTGTGGTCATCGCCCGGCGGTCCGAGGTCCGGATCGCGGCCTGCCCGGCGAGGCGGGCGCCGTCCCAGCACAGCCCGGTGTCGTGCAGACCTCGGGCGGCGGCCTCCACCCGGACCGGGTCGACCACGCCCCGGAGCACCTCCACCCAGCTCTCGGCGGCCGCGGCGACCACGGCCGCGTACCTGCTGTGGCCGGCGGCGGCGAGCAGGGCGGCGACGTGTTCGTCGGCGACCGAGGGCTCGTCGGTGAGGATCGCGGCGTGCAGCCCACTCCAGTGCAGCGGGACGCTCCACAGTGCCGGCTCGCCGAGCCGGCCGAGCAGCGACCGGCCCTCCCGCAGGTACGGGTCGAGTCGGGCCAGGTCACCCAGCCGGGCGCCCGCGATGGCGAGTTCGCCCAGCGGCAGCAGCGTGAACAGGTCGACGGGGTGCCGGACCACCGCCTCCAACGCCTGCCCCCAGCCACGCTTGAGCGCCCCGAGGTCGCTGTTGCGCCGGCCGATGCCCATCCGCAGCGCGGCGGCGAAGAGCAGGTCACGTGACTCCAACGGCCGGCCGTCGACCGTCACCGCGGCGAGGTGCTCGGCCGCGGCGTGCGTCTGGCCCCGGACCATCAGGATCCAGGCCTGCAGCAGCCGGTGGCGGCGGGCCATCAGAGGGCCGCCGACACCGGCCACCAGGGCCCGGTGCAGCACCCGCTCGGCGATCTCCAGCTCGCCACAGTGCACCGCCGTCAGGGCGGCCAGCGCCGCCGGGCTGTCCGGCAGGAGTGCCGCCCGCCCCGCCGGCTCCAGCAGCGCGGCGGCCTGCACGAGGGCGGAGAGCGCTGCCGTCGGTGGGCCGGTGACGCTCTCGCGTACCCCGTCGGCCATCAGTCGGGCGGCGCTGGCGTGCAGCGTGGGTGGTTCGCCGGCCGGTTCGCCGGCCGGTTCGCCGGACGCGGGCTCGGCGGCGGCGGTCAGGTCGCCGGAGGCGAGCCCGCCGACGGTGGCGAACGCCACCGACGACGCGGTGCCCGACCAGCGGTACAGCTCCACGCTGCGCCCGACGTGCCCGCGGTGCGCCAGGGCGGTCGCGGCCACCATGGCAGCCTCGGTGCGGTCGATCGGCGCGGCCGTCATCAGCAGCCGGTCCGCCACCCGCAGGGCGTCGTCGAGGTTGCCGGCGAGCGCGGCGGCGAGCGCCTGCCGGGCGCTCGCCGGCAGGCCGGCGGCCGTGGCGGCGGCGAACAGTTCGGCGGCGAAGGCCGGCTCCTCGGCCAGCGCCTCCTCGGCGGCGGCCGCCAGTGTCGGGGCCGGGCAGTCGCCGAGCACACCGGCCGCGAGCAGCGAGCGGACCAGCGGCAGCACCGCGCCGCCCCGCGCGAGCTGAAGCTCGGTGAGCTTCCGCCAGACCGCGGCGCGATCGTTGGCCGGGCTGAGCGTGGTGACGGCCCGCCGCACGATCGGCGCGAGCCGGCCGTCGGCGCCGAGCAGCCCGGCAGCCCTGGTCAGGGCGATCAGTTCGTCGACGGCCTCCGGCTCGCGGCCCAGCAGCGCGCCGAGCATGCTCACCGGCAGCGGCACGCCCGCCGCCACGGCGAGCATCAGGCGTCGGACGTCGGAGGGCAGGACCTCCAGGTCCGGCCCGAACTCCAGGACGACCGACCGGGGCGGCTCGACGGTGCTGCCCTGCGGCCCGCGCAGTCCACGGACCAGCCGCTCGACGTCCCGGGGCACACCGCCGGTCTGCGCCTGTACGAAGTCCACCAGGTCACTCCGCCGACCCGGCTCGGGCGCGGCGTCGAGATAGGCCGCCGTCTGCTCCCGGGTGAACGGGGTGAGCAGGACGGCCTGCCCGTCCCGGCGCAGGGTGTCGGCCAGCTCCATGAGGGCCGCCGACCGGGGCCACGGGCGGTGGGCGACCACGACCCGGTGCCGGCGGGTGGACACCAGGCGCAGCAGCTCCCCGAGCCGTACGTCGTCGAGCAGGTGCGCGTCGTCGACCAGCAGCAGCGCGTCGGGGGCGACCGGGTCGCCGGGCTCGGGAGCCCCGGTGCGTACGGGGATCCCGGCGTGCTGGTGGACCCGCGCCAGCTCCGCGAGCAGTGCGGACTTGCCGTGGCCGCCCGGCCCGACCAGGCCGACGGTGAGCGGGCCGGTCGGGTCCTCCGAGACCGTGTCCAGCAGGGCCTTCGGCCCCTTGCCGAGGACCAGTCTGGATTCGGCGACATCATTCATGATCATTGTGGTCATCCTTCGCGTCCCCGGCTGAGAGACAGCGCCAGGCGGGACGCCTTCGGCAGGTCGAGTGGCAGGATCCGGACCGGGGGTCGGGGTGGCGGATCGCCCGGGACGGTGGTGTCGTGGTGGGGGCGGCGCGGCGCCGGGAGGGGTGCCCGGCCGGCGCCGCTGACCGGCGCCGGTTCGCGTACCGGCTCCGGACGGCGGGGACGCGGCGACACCACCTGGCAGGCCGCCCGCGCCGCACCGGTGGCGGCGGTCAGCTGCGAATCCGGCTCCACCTCGACAGGGACCGGAAGAGCCGCGCTGATCAGCTCGGTGACGAGCGGGATGCGGGTGGAGCCGCCGGCGAGCAGGACGCCGTCGAGCTGCGCCGGCTTCAGCCCGGCACCGCGCACGGTCCGGAGCAGGAGGTCGACGGTGGCCTGCACCGTCGGGCGGATCATGTCCTCGAACTGGGCACGGGTCACCGGAATCCGCGCCGGGCCGGTCGGCAGGGTCAGCACCACGTCGGCCGTCAGGTCGACGGTCAGCTCACGCTTGACCCGGTCACACTGCGACGGGAGCCCGCGCAGGGCGGCGTTGGTGTCCCGGCGTGCGGTGGTGGCCAGCTCCCGGGCCAGCACCGTTCGTACGTGCCCGGCCAGCGCCTCGTCGAAGTCGGCCCCGCCGATCGGGTCGAGGCCCTGGGGCGTGCCGAAGCTCTCGTACGTGCCCCGCGGGGTGCGCCGCACCAGCGCCGCCTCGAAGCTGTTGCCACCCAGCGCGTAGACAGCGGCCGTGCTGCCCCCGAAGCCGTGCGCCGCGTGGCTCTCGGCCACCGTGACAGTGTGGGGCAGCAGCGTCACGTTGCGCAGGCCGAGGTCGAACAGCGCCCGGTGCAGCAACTCCCGCCGGTACGGTCGCCAGCTCGCCGGGTGGCTGAGCACGACCGCCTCGGCCGGGCCGCCCTCCAGCTCGTACACCCGCTCGACCACCCATGTCGCCAGCTCGGCGGTGAGCGTCTGCGGTGCGCACGGTTCGCCGCCGAGCAGCAGCGGCACGTCGTCGCCGATGCGGCGGACGAAGTCGCGCGTGGTGCGGCTGCCGTCGTCGGTCGTGGGCTCGCCGATGTGCAGGGAACCGTCCGTCGACAGGTACAACACCGAGGGTACGAGGGGTGTGCCGGCGTTCAGCGGCACCGCCTCGGGGCGCGTCCAGGTCGTACCCTGTCGCCGTGCGACCGCGGCGGCCGTATTGGTGTTTCCGATGTCTATCCCCAGGACGTACGGCATCCGTCTCTTCTCTCCCCGTGAGGTGGCTGGCCGATGGCGATGGCGTCGGTGCTGCCCGACGACCCACCCCCGGCGAACCCCCGCGGGCTCCTACGTTCGTACCAGAGATCGCCTCCCGCTCGGGACCCTAATCTGACCGGGACGGTTTCCCCCAGTCCCCCTAACGTAGGAGGTCGCGGAGGCCCTAACGCGGCGGCACCGGATGCGGGTGCAGCCCCGATGCCCACGGCCGCTCCCCGCAATAACGTCACTGTCGACGAACGACGGTCGCCGACGCCAATCCGAGGAGAACCGGCACATGGACTCGAACCAGACCCTTCACGACTTCGTGCTCGACCTGCTGACCAACCCTGACGCGCGGTCGGCGTTCGACCTCGACCCGGAGGGTGCCCTGAACGCCGCGGGGCTCACCGACATCACCGCCGCCGACGTGCAGGACGTGGTTCCGCTCGTGGTCGACTACGCCCCGGGGCAGGGCCTCGCGCCGCTGGCCCCCGTCGGACAGCTCGGGTTCGACCCGCTGGTCACCGACGCCACCGACGTGGTCGGTCAGCTGCAGAGCGTGGCGCAGCAGATCAGCATCACCAGCTCTCCGACCGGCCTGGACGTCAAGGCCGGCGTGTTGGGCGCCATCGCGGTCGACCCGGCGACCGTCGCCGCCGGGGTCACCGTGTTGCCCGGGATCGGCCTGGGTGTCGGTCCGAGCGGCCTCGAGACCGACCTGACCGGGGTCAACGACGTGGCCCACACCCTCGACGCCGACGTAGTGGCGCCGGTGGACGGCATCGTCGACCCGGTGATCGGTGACGTCACCGGCACGGTCGGCAACCCGGTCGGCGTGCTCGGCACCGGCGACCCGAGCCTGCTCGGCGGCGACCTGACCGGTGGTCTCATCTCCGGCACCACCGGTCAGCTCGACGGTGTCGTCGGCTCCCTCGGCGTCGACGACACCCTGGGCGGTCTGGGCCTGGGTCACGGTGGCGGTGTCGGCGGCGTGGTCCCGCCGCTCGACGTGCCGTCCGTCGTGGGTGGCGTGACGCACCAGGTGGACGGGCTCGTCCCCGGTGTCACCGGCACCGTCGGCGACGTGACCGGTGGGGTCACCGACGGTGTGCTCGGCGACTCGCACGACGGGGGGCACGCCTCGTCCGACAACGGACTGCTGGGCATCACCGGCGGTCTGCTCTGACGGGGATTCCCGGTAGGAGCGGAGGGCCGGATCGTCTCGGGCGATCCGGCCCTCTCGGGTTCCACAACCGGTCCCTCTTGATAATTGAGCCGAAATCCGCACACTTGGTGCGGTGATGGCCGGGATCTGGTTGGACGTGCTGGACGAAATCGCCCGGACGTGCACCACACACGGACGAGGCGACCTGCTGCAGACGGTGCGGCAGAGGCGTGCCCAACTGCTGGACCCGAAGCTCCGCGTCCTGGTCATCGGCGAGCCGAACCAGGGCAAGAGCCAGTTGATCAACGCGATCATCAACGCGCCGGCCTGCCCGGTCGGCGACGGCCGCACCACCGTCCTGCCGACGGTGGTGCAGCACGCCGCCGCCCCCAGCGCGGCCGTTGTCCAGGCGCCGCCTCCGGCCCCGGGCCGGCCCACCGGCGCCGCACCCGCGTCGATCGTCGAGCGAACCCCGGTGGCGCTCAACCAGGTCGCGGCGGGGGTGGCCGGCACGGTCGGGCGTCGGCCCGGTGGCGGCCCGGCGTACGTCGAGATCGGGCTGCCCCGTGCCCTGCTCGGTGGCGGACTGGTGCTGGTGGACACTCCCGGCACCGACGAGATCGCCACGCTCGGCAGCGCCGCACCGATCGCCGCTCCCACCCGCGCGGACACCGTGCTGCTGGTCTCCGACTCCACCCGGGAACTTTCGGTCACCGAGCTGAACATGCTGCTGCACGTCCTGCGCTCGCATCCGAACGTGGTCGTGGTGCAGAGCAAGACAGATCTGGTGGCTGACTGGCGTGCGGTGGCCGAGCGCAACCGACAGCACCTGGCCGAGGCCGGAGTTCCGGTACCGCTGATCCCGGTCTCGGCGGCGCTGCGGCTGCGCGCCGCCGCGTCCGACGACCGCGCCCTCAACGCCGAGTCCGGTTTTCCCGCGCTGATCGCCCGGTTGCAGCGGGACCTGGCCGGCAAGTCCGACCAGCTGGCCAGGGCCTCGGTGCAGGGGGTGGCCCGGACGGTGGTGGAGCAGCTGGCCGCGCCGCTGCGCGCCGAGCTGGCGACCCAGGAGGCCGAGGAGCAGTCCGGGCCGATCTCCCGGCTGCACGCGGCCCAGCGTGAGGTCGACGAGCTGCGCCGCTGCTCCACCCGGTGGCAGAACACCCTCAACGACGAGATGGCGGACCTGCTCTCCGACATCGAGTACGACCTGCGCGACCGGACCCGCCAGATCCTGCGCACGGTGGACGAGGCGTTCGACACGGCCGATCCGTTGGTCGCCTGGGACACCTTCCAGGACTGGCTGGAGCGGAGCCTGGTGGAGGCGGCCGAGGCGAACCACGAGTGGCTGATCCAGCGCTGTGACTGGATCGCCCGCCGGGTGGCCGCCAACTTCGCCCGGTACGGCTACGACGTGCTGCCGCCCTGGTCGATGACGATGCCGGAGGACTTCGGCGACCGGCTACCAGAGTTGGAACGACCGAGGATCGACCGGTTCACCACTGGTCAGAAGCTCTTCACCGGCATGAAGGGCTCGTACGGCGGCATGCTGATGTTCGGTCTGGCGACGACGCTGGCCGGAATGCCGATGATCAACCCGGTCTCGGTCGGCATCGGTGCGCTCTTCGGCGGCAAGAGCATCCGCGACGAGAGCAAGCAGTTGCTCCGCCGTCGCCAGTCGACGGTCAAGACGGCGATCCAGCGGCACGTCGACGACTTCTTCGTCCGGATGATCCGTGACTGCCGGGACGCCACCCGCCAGGTGCAGCGGATGCTGCGGGACCACTTCACCGGGTTGACCGAGGAGTTGCAGGAGGCCATCGTCCAGTCGTTCCGCAGCGCGAAGCAGGAGGCCGACACCGATGTCGCCCTGCGCGAGCAGCGGCAGCGCGAGATCCGACTGAAGATGACCCGGTTGGCCGCGCTCTACGAGCAGGCCCAGCAGTTGAGCGGCGCCCGTTCCGCCCCGGTGCTGCTGGAGCCCCGGCCGTGACCGTCGGGATGAGGCTGGACGAGGCGGCGTGGGGGTTGCTGCACCAGGCCATCGACGTCTACCAGGGCAACCCCCGAGCCCTGGGGGAGTTGCG
This sequence comes from Micromonospora yongxingensis, assembly GCF_052601155.1. Taxonomy (NCBI): domain Bacteria; kingdom Bacillati; phylum Actinomycetota; class Actinomycetes; order Micromonosporales; family Micromonosporaceae; genus Micromonospora; species Micromonospora yongxingensis. The sequence goes on along the minus strand of NZ_JBQXEO010000007.1, from coordinate 99,809 downwards.
GCACCAGGTGGCCCGGCTGGAGCAACCGCTGCGGATCGCGGTCGCCGGCCCCTGGCGTTCCGGCAAGTCGACGGTGCTGAACGCGCTGATGGGCGAGGAGGTCGCGCCGGTCGAGGGCGCCGACGGCGTCTTCACCTGGTACGAGGACGGCGCCCAGCCCCGCGCCACCGCCTATCCGGCCGGTCAGCCTCCGCAGGAGCTGACGGTGCTCAAGTCGGCGACCGGGATGCGGGTGGACCTCGGCTGGCGGGCGGGGGAGGTGCGCGACATCGTGGTGCAGTGGCCGACCCGGGCACTGCGGCAGGTCACGCTGATCGACACCCCGGCGGTCACCGAGACCGGCGAGCAGGGTCACCCGCCGGTCATGGAGCGTGTGCTGCGGGACTCGGACGCGGTGTTGTACCTGACCCGCGACGGCCGTGACAGCGATCTGCGGGTGCTGGAGTCCAGTAGGGAGAGTGCCGTCGGCCAGGCCGCCCCGGTGAACGTGATCATGGTGCTGTCCCGGGCGGACGAGACCGGCGGCGGCCGCATCGACGGGCTGCTCACCGCCCGCCAGCTGGCCCGACGGCACCACCGGGATCCGCGGGTCAGTGCGCTCTGCGTGAACGTGGTGGCGTGCAGTGGGGCCATCGGCCTGGCGGGCCGGGTGCTCGGCGAGTCCGACTTCGCGGCGCTGGCGATGCTGGCCGGGGTGGCCCGACCGGAGTTGGAGGCCCACCTGCTCTCCGCCGACCGCTTCCTCCGGGGCGAGCTGCCGGTACGGCTGGAACCCGAGGTCCGCGCCGAACTGCTGGGTCGGTTCGGGCTCTTCGGGATCCGGTTGGCGACCACCCTGGTCCGTTCCGGTTTCGACAGCCGGGTGAAGCTCTCCGCCGAACTCATCCGGCGCAGCGGTCTGACCGAGCTGCGCGAGGCGGTGACGCGCTGCTTCATCGACCGCCGGGACACCCTCAAGGCCCGGTCGGCGCTGGCCGCCGTGGAGGCCCTGCTGCGGGCCGAGCCCACGCGTGGCGCCGACGAGCTGGTCGGCGCGATCGAGCAGATCCTCGCCGGTGCGCACGAGTTCCGGGAGCTACGCCTGCTGGTGGCACTGCGGAACTCCCGGCTGGGGCTCGACGCCGAGCTGGTCGCCGAGGCGCAGCGGCTGATCGGGGGCGACGGGGTCGGGCTCGCCGCCCGGCTGGGTGTCGAGCACGAGGCGACGGTGCAGCGGCTCTGGGAGGTCGCCGCCGATGCCCAGTGGCGGTGGCGGGACCGGGCGGAGGATCCTCTGCTTCCGCTGGCTCAGCGGCGCGGAGCGCAGGTCGTCGTCCGCAGCTGTGAGGGGATGCTCGCCGAGCTGGCCGCGGGCGGTCGGTGAGGTCGACGGGTAGGCCGTGTCGGGCTCAGGCCGCAGGGCGCAGCTCGGCGAGGAGCGTCTCCACCCGGGCACGGATCTCGTCGCGGATCGGGCGGACGGCCTCGACGCCCTTGCCGGCCGGGTCGTCGAGCTTCCAGTCCTCGTAGCGCTTGCCGGGGAAGACCGGGCACGTGTCGCCGCAGCCCATCGTCACGATGACGTCGGACGACTCGGCGGTCGCGTACTCCAGGAGCTTGGGGGTCTGGTCGGTGATGTCGATGCCGACCTCCCGCATGGCCTGCGCGGCGGCGGGGTTGACCGTCGCGGCGGGGGCGGAGCCGGCCGAGCGGACCTCGACGGTGTCACCGGCGAGGTGGCGGAGCCAGCCGGCGGCCATCTGGGAGCGGCCGGCATTGTGGACGCAGACGAACAGAACGCTGGGCTTGTCGTTCATGATGAGTTCCTTCGCTCACGCGGTGGCCGCGGGGTGGGTGGGCGTGAAGAACCGGCGTCGCGCCCACAGGGAGACGTAGACCAGCCCGACCAGGACGGGCACCTCGATCAGTGGGCCGACGACCCCGGCGAGGGCCTGGCCCGAGGTGACGCCGAAGGTGCCGATCGCGACGGCGATGGCGAGTTCGAAGTTGTTGCCGGCCGCCGTGAAGGCCAGGGTGGTGGTGCGTTCGTAGCCGAGGCCGATGCCTCGACCGAGGGCGTAGGAGCCGGCCCACATGAGTGCGAAGTACACCAGCAGCGGCAGGGCGATGCGGACGACGTCCAGGGGTCGGCTGGTGATGGCGTCCCCCTGGAGGGCGAACAGGATCACGATGGTGAACAGCAGCCCGTAGAGGGCGGCGGGGCCGATCCTGGGCAGGAAGCGGGACTCGTACCACTCGCGGCCCCTGGCGCGTTCGCCGACGCGGCGGGTGAGGTAGCCGGCGAGCAGCGGAACCCCGAGGAAGATGAGCACGTTGCGGGCGATGTCCCAGGCCGAGACGGTCAGGGCGGTGCCGGACAGGCCCAGCCAGTCGGGAAGCACGGACAGGTAGAACCAGCCGAGCAGGCCGAAGGCGAGAACCTGGAAGACGGAGTTGAGCGCGACGAGGACGGCGGCGGCCTCCCGGTCGCCGCAGGCGAGGTCGTTCCAGATGATGACCATGGCGATGCAACGCGCGAGGCCGACGATGATCAGGCCGGTCCGGTACGCGGGCTGGTCGGCCAGGAAGATCCAGGCCAGGGCGAACATCACGGCCGGGCCGACGAGCCAGTTGAGGACCAGCGAGGAGACCAGCAGTCGACGGTCGGCGGTGACGGTGTCGAGCCGGTCGTAGCGGACCTTGGTCAGCACCGGGTACATCATGGTCAGCAGACCAGCGGCGATCGGCAGGGAGATCCCACCGACCGTCACCGAGTCCAGCACGCCGTTCAGGCCGGGGACGAGACGACCGAGGAGCAGCCCGGCGACCATGGCCAGCCCGATCCAGACCGGCAGGAACTGGTCGAGTCGGGAGAGGCGACCAGCCACGGCGCTCTCGGCCGGCTCGACGTCCGTCAGGCGGCTCACGCGACGGAGGCCGGCGCGACGGTGAGCAGTGCGGCGAGCTGGCGCAGGAGGGCCGGCCGGGCGCGGTAGTAGACCCAGGTGCCCCGACGTTCGGCGTCGACCAGCCCCGCCTCGCGCAGCGTCCTCAGGTGGTGCGAGATCGTCGGACCCGTCAGGTCGAAGGCGGGGGTCAGTTCACAGACGCACACCTCTCCGCCCTCGGCGGAGGCGATCATCGACATGAGCTGGAGCCGTACCGGATCGCCCAGGGCCTTGAACGCGGGGGCGAGCTGCGTGGCGGTCTCGGCCGGGACGCGCCGCTCCGCCAGGGGCGGGCAGCAGGGTTCGTCGGCCGTCAGGTCGACGAGGGCGAGGGAGGCCGATTGCTTCGACATGCGTCTAGGTTGACATCTCTCTAATCAACGTGCAAACGTCTGATTCGACAGACGTCGAGACAGGCGTCCGGAGGAAGGTCCCTCCACCCGAACGGGAGGCTGCTGATGGCCGACATCACCGTGCGCCCCATGGCCACCGGCGACGCCGACCGGGTCCTGGCGATCTACCAGGCCGGGCTCGACGCGGGCAACGCCAGCTTCGAGGTCACCGCGCCGACCTGGGCCGCGTTCGACGCCGCCAGGCTGGCCGCGCACCGCTTCGTGGCCGTCGACAGCGACGGCACGGTCCTCGGCTGGATCGCCGTCTCACCGACCTCGGCCCGCGCGGTCTACGCCGGCGTGGTCGAACACTCCGTCTACGTCGACCCGGCCGCCCAGGGGCGAGGAATCGCCCGGCTGCTGCTGGGCACGCTGATCGCCTCGACCGAGGCCGCCGGCATCTGGACGATCCAGTCCGGCATCTTTCCGGAGAACACCGCCAGCCTGGCGCTGCACGAGCGGGCCGGGTTCCGGGTCATCGGCGTCCGCGAGCGGGTCGGCCGCCACCACGACCGCTGGCGGGACGTCGTCCTGCTGGAACGCCGCAGTCCCGCCGTCACCTGACGAAACGGTGCCGGACCATCACCAACAGAGGAGATGCCATGAGCCCACTGGACGCCCTGCCCGTCGTGGTCATCGGGGCCGGCCCCACCGGTCTCGCCGCCGCCGCGCACCTGCACGAGCGCGGCATTCCCTTCACCGTCCTCGAAGCCGGTGACACCGCGGGTGCCGCCGTACGGCAGTGGGGGCACGTGCGGGTCTTCTCGCCGTGGCGCTACGACATCGACCCCGCCGCCCGTCGGCTGCTGGACGAGGCCGGTTGGGTCGCCCCCGACCCGGCGGCCCTGCCCACCGGTGCGGAGCTGGCCGGCGACTACCTCCAACCTCTCGCGCAGCTGCCCCAGCTCAAGCCGCACGTGCGCTACGGCGCGCGGGTCGAGGCGATCAGCCGTCTCGGCCTGGATCGGCTGCGCACCGCCGGCCGGGAGTCCACCCCGTTCCTGATCCGCCTCGCAAACGGCGACGAGGTGCTCGCCCGCGCCGTCATCGACGCCTCCGGCACCTGGGGCACGCCCAACGTCCTCGGCGCGTCCGGCCTGCCCGCCCGGGGTGAGACCGACGTGGCGGCATACCTGGAGCACGCGCTGCCGGACGTCCTCGGCGCCGACCGGGCCCGGTTCGCCGGGCGGCACACCCTGGTCGTCGGTGCCGGTCACTCGGCGGCGAACACGCTGCTGTCCCTGGCGGACCTCGCCGCCGACGAGCCGGGCACCGAGGTGACCTGGGCGATCCGGACCGCGTCACCGGCGCGGACGTACGGCGGCGGGGACGCCGACGCCCTCCCGGCGCGTGGCGCGCTCGGCTCGCGGCTGCGGGAGCACGTCGACGCCGGCCGGATCCGGCTGCTCACCGGGTTCTCCGTGCACGCCCTCACCCCGGCCGGCGGACGCGTGGCGGTGGTCGTCCGGCACGGCGACGGCGGCGAGGAGTCAGTCACCGTGGACCGCATCGTCGCGGCCACCGGCTTCCGCCCCGACCACTCGATCGCCTCCGAACTGCGCCTGGACCTCGACCCGATCATGGGCGCCACCCGCGCACTCGCCCCGCTCATCGACCCGAACGAGCACTCCTGCGGCACCGTGCCCCCACACGGCGTCGACGAACTCGCACACCCCGAGGACGGCTACTACGCCGTCGGCATGAAGTCCTACGGCCGCGCGCCGACGTTCCTCATGGCCACCGGCTACGAGCAGGTCCGCTCCGTCGTCGCCGCCCTCGCCGGAGACTGGACCGCCGCCCGCGACGTCCAACTCGACCTTCCCGAGACCGGGGTCTGCAACAGCAACCCCGCCGACTCGGCGACCGGCGACAGTTGCTGCGGGCCGGTGCCGACCGCCGAGCCGGCCGCACGCGGGCTGGCCACCGGCGTCCCCGGTGGGCTGCTCTCCGCGCCGCTCAACCTCATCGCCCTCGACGCCGCACCCGGCGACGGTCAGGCCGGTGGTTGCTGCGGCTGACGCGGTGTCACCTTCGGCCGGCGCAGGCCACACACGTACGCGCGGAGGGGCGGGCGACCAGCCGCTCAGCGGGAATCGGCCGTGAGCAACGCTCGCACACGCCGTACGTGCCGGCATCGACCCGTTGCAACGCGACGTCCAATTCGGCGAGGCGCCGGCGTGCCGCGTCCAGGACGGCCGTGAGCTGTGCCCGCTCGAACGCGATCGTGCTGCCCTCGGGGTCGTGCTCGTCATCGGCGTTGGACGACCGGGACGCCTCGAAGAGGCTCCGCAGATCGCCGTCCAGGGCTGTCGCCTGAGCCGCGGTTTCGTCGCGTAGCCGTAGCAGTGCCGCGCGGATCGAGCTGTCGTCCCTGTTCATGACCGTTCAACGGTACCGTGGTCACCCCGACGGGCCGAGGTGTCGCCGGTCTACATGAAGTTGCGGGTGTGCAGAGCGGAGAGCGCGGCCGCCTCGTCGGCTCGGAAGCCCAGCCGTACCAGCCGGCGCTGCCGACCCTGATCCATCGCGTGCCGCAGCTCCTGCACCCGGTCGAAGCCGGCGGACACGTCGTCGGGGTGCCAGCCGCCCGCCGCGAGCACGACGAGCGCGTCGAAGACGTCCGCGTTGAGGCCGGCGGTGTCGATGAGCGCGTCGTGGCGGCGGTGGATGGCGGCGCGCAGCCGGTCGCGCAGCCGCGGGTCCACCGTGGCCTGGTGCTCCAGGTGCGCCATGCCGAACACCACGTGCCGGCGTTCGTCCTGCATCGCCAGCCAGCAGATCCGGCGGGTCACCGGGTCCGGGGCGTTCCGCTCCAGGAACGAGAGCAGGTCCACGAAACTGCCCTCACCGAGCACGGAGAGCAGGAACGACGCCAGGGCGAAGTCGGATTCGGTGACGAGCGTGAAGAGCGACTGCCTGCCGCCGGCAGACGAGGTGCCCAGCTCCGCGCCCCGCAGCAGCGCCCGCCGGCTGAACACCTCCATGTGCCGGGCCTCGTCGGCCATTTGCACAGCGAGAAGCTGCGTCACCTCGCGGAAATGCGGATGGATGCGCCCGACGAAACGCGCCGGCACGATGAGTGCCGCCTGCTCGTTCTCGACGAGGTAGGTCATCACCTGCACCACCGCGGCCTCGACGTCGGCCGGCAGAGCGAACGCGTCGTCCCACGGCACCGCGGACTCCGGGTCCCACTGTCGGGCGGCCGCCTGCGCGTACAGCTTCGGCGCGACGTCGGCCCAGACCAGATCGCGCTCGTCCAGGTCGAAGCGGGCCTCGGGGCCGCCGGCCTCCAGCAGCGCGCCGCGGGCGCCGAGGCCCCACCGTGGCGGCGGGCGGCCGCTGAGCGCCGTGGGCCGGGCCGGGCCCGCACGCTCCGCGCCGAACCAGCGGTCGTCATCGGCCGTGCCCCGGACGACCACCGCCACCAGCTCGCTCCGGTCGGCGGGATCCGGCCATTCGAGCCGGTGACCCCGGCTCCGGCACCACGCGGGCAGGTGCACCGGCAGGGTCGGGTCGCGGCCGGAGACCGCCAGCCGGCCACCGGGTGGCAACCCGGCGAGGGCGCGCTGCACCAGCAGGTGCGCTCCCCGGCCGAAGCCCAGGCCGCCGAGGTGGATCTCGGCGGCGGGTACGGCTCTCACGGCCGGTAGCCCTCGGCTGTCACCCGCCCGTCGGCGGCGTAGAACCCGCTCGCGTCGACCGCCCGGGCGAGGGCGTCGTACCCCGTGGTGCGGCCGTCCTCCCAGACCGTCAGGCCCTCCAGGTCGAGCAACGGCCGCACCTGCGGATCGGCGTACGACATGCCGCGCAGCAGCGTGCCGAAGAGCCGGACCCCGTCGTTCGCGGGGTCACGTACCGTCATGTTGCAGTGGTCGTATCGCGCGGTCTGCGCGACGATCCGGGTGCCCTCCGGCGGCAGCGTGCCCTCCCGGACGAACGCCAGGTGGTTGGCGTCGATCATGCAGGCGGCGTCGACCTCCTCGGCCATGAGGGCTCGGGCCGCGTCGCGCTCGCCGCCGATGTGGTCGCCGTGCAGACCGACGCCCACGTCAAAGCGGCGTACGTCGACCTCCACACCGGCCGCCGCGAGGTGGCCGAGCGGGATCAGCGTCGCCTGTGGACTGTCCACGGCACCGACGGCGACCAGCCTCCCCGCGAGGTCCTCGGCCTGTCGCGCCGGTGAGTCGGCGCGCACCACCACGACCGAGGTGAGGTCCCGGTCGGTGTCGCGCATGGTGAGCGCTCGCACGGTGCTGCCGCTGGCCGCGGCCAGCCGTTCGGCCCGCAGCCACGCGAGGGGCGAGTTCCACGCCGCGTCGATCCGGCCGGCGACAAGGTCCTCGACCTGCCGCTCGTAGTGCGAGTAGAGGACGAAGTCGAAATCCAGACCGCGGCCTCGCAGCCAGGCGCGGAAGCCCTCCCAGATGGTCACCACCTTGGGGTCGTAGGCGACCGCGCCCATCAGGACGGCCGGCGCCGCCATCAGCGGTTGACCTCGTCGAGCAGCGGCAGCCCGGTGGCGACGCGGCCGACGAAGTCGTGCAGGGCGTCGGTGGTCGGTGCCATCACCCGGGCTGCCCGAGAGTCGCGGAACCGGCGTTCGAGGCCCAGCTCCTTGCGGAACGCGCTGCCGCCGCAGAGCCGCATCGCACCGTCGGTCACGTCGGCGGCCGTCTCGCCGGCGAGCGCCTTGACCTGCAACACCCGCAGCATTGCATCGTCCCGGCCGGTCTCCAGTGCGGTGAGGGTGTCGCCGAGGAAGGCGCGCAGGGCGTCGGTGCGGATCATCAGCTGGGCGAGGTCGCGCCGGGCGACGGGCGCGTCGCGCAGGGCGGCGCCGGTGTGCGTGAGCGTGGTCCGGGTGAGGTGGCGTCCGGCTTCGGCGACCGCGCTGTCCGCGAGGCCGAGGCAGAACGCGGCGTTCAGCACCAGGAACCAGGGGAGGACCGCCCCGAGCGCGGTGTCGAGACCGGCGCCGTCGGCGGCCAGCATCGCGTCGGTGGGGACCCGGAGCCCGTCGGCGGTCATCGGCCGGGAGCCGTTGCCGCGCAGGCCGAGCCCGTCGAAGTCGCCGGTGACGCTGAGGCCGGCGCTGTCGGCCGGAACGAGCCACAGCGTCATCGGGCCGGCCCCCAGGGTCAGAGGGAGGCTCGACCAGACGTAGCTGTTCGCCTCGCCCGCCGAGGTGACCCAGCTCTTCCTGGCGTCGAGCCGGACGGTGCCGTCGTCGGTCGCCGTCGCGGTGCCGGTCGGCGACCAGAAGTGGCTGCGCGAGCCGAACTCGGAGAACGCCAAGGTGGTCAGGTGTTCGCCAGCGGCGATGGACGTCCGGACCTCGCGCGGGCCGTGTGCCTCGATGACGGCGGTCGCCGCGTAGTGCATGAGAACGACCATCGCCGTCGACCCGCACTCGGCGGCCAGCCGCTCGACGACCTGGGCGACCACGCGCATCCCCTGGCCTCCGCCACCGACCTCCGTCGAGGATGCCAGGCCGAGCAGGCCGGCCGCGGCGAGTGCGTCGACGCCCTGCCGGGGAAAGGCGGCGTCCCGGTCGACGGTCGCCGCCCCGGGACGGACCACGTCGTCGATCAGCGTGCCGAGTGTGTCCGAGGTGTCGGTGCTGGGGTGGGCATTGTCGACACTGGCCGTCATGCGGCTGTCCCCTTCAGTCAGACCGGCGGGACCATTGCCGAGGCTATCCGATGTGGCGACCGTCACGCGAGAGCGTCGGATAGCCGTCGCGGTACCGAGGGGTCAGGTCAGCGCCTGGTGCGGGCGTCATCGCGGTGGGAACGCCCGTGCCCGTCGTCGCGGTCGATCCGCAGTTCCCGTTCCAACTCGGCGATCACCGCGCGCAGGTCGTCCAACCGTTGGGTGAGAGCGATGCGGTCCACCTCGTCCGGTACGCCGTCACCGTCCTCGTCGTACCCGGGGGCCAGCCGTTCGGTCATCTCCAGCCGGCGTGCCTCCTCCATCGAGTTGACGATGACAGCGATGAGGATGTTGAGCAGGAGGTTGACGGTGATGACCACATAGCTGACGTAGTAGAGCAGGGTCCACGGTGAGATGGCCATGCCCTGCTCGATGAGGTCGGGCAGCGTCTCCAGCGACAGCAGCACGAACAACGTCAGCAGGGAGCGGCCGATGTCGCCGTACTGTTCCGGGTACCTGCTGCCGAAGATCAGCCAGCCGGCCATGCCGTACACGTAGAGCGTCACCACGGCCAGGGCGAGGAAACCGCCGACGCCCGGGAGGCTGCGCCACAGCGCGGTGACGATGGTGCGAAGCCCCGGCGAGAAGCGCACCAGCCGCACCATCCGGGCGACCCGCACCACGCGCAGCAGCGCCGAGTCGCCGTGCAGGCCCGGTATGAAGATCGCCGCGATCACCGCGAAGTCGAAGACGTTCCAGCCGTGCCGGAAGAAGTCCCGCGGGCGGCTGCCGTACGCCGCCAGCCTGATGGCGATCTCGACGACGAACACGGCGCGGAAGAACAGCTCCAGCCAGTGCAGCGCCGCACCCGCGGCGGTCAGGCCGTCGTACGTCTCCAGGCCGAGGACGACCCCGTTGGCGAGGATGACGACGACGATGCCGATCTCGAAGGGACGTGACCGGGCGAGCCGGTCGCAGCCGTCGACCAACCTGGACCGGCGGCTCGCGAGGGTGCTCGGTGCGTCTCGCTGGGCAGGTGCGGGTGCTCCACTCACCAGCCGACCGACTCGGTGGTGTGTTCCGGAGCCGCTGGGTGGGCCCACCGGTGGCCGTCGTGATGGCGGTGCGCGGGGCGTTCGGGCATGTCCGTCAGCCTAGCCAAGATCAATAGTCGTGGCCGGCCTCGCGCACCGTGCGCCAGATGGTCCGTCAGGTGCGGGGCGCGCGCTCCGGCGTCACCGGGGCCGTGAAGAAGTCGACGAGCGGCTCGACCATCCTCGGGAACGCCCGGTTGATGGCGTCGTGGCCGCTGCGGGGGATCGTCACCGTCCTGGCTCGGGGCAACGTGCGGGCCAACGCCTCGTTGGCGTCGGCGTAGTAGGGCGGGCCGTCGGTGCCGCAGGCCAGGAGCACCTCGGCGGTCACTGCCTCCCACTGGCTGGCCGGACCGTCGTGCGCCAGGATCAGAGCGGTCTCATCCAGCGTCATCGGCAGCAACTCGCCCATCGTGCGCCCGATCGGGGTACGCATGAACGCGCGGATGATGGCGGTCCGCACGCCGAGGGGGAGCCTCCCCGCCGCCATCTGCGGGTTGATGCCGGCGGCGGTGATGGCGAGGCCCAGGGCGATGTCGCCGCGACGCAGCGCCTCGCGGGCGGGCTCCAGCCACGCGGACGGCCAGCCGCCGTCGACGGAGATCGCGGCGTCATAGAGGGCGAGCCGTTCGATTGGCAGGCGGAGCGCGCCTTGGAGCGCGATGAAACCGCCGGAGCTGTGGCCGATGACGTTGCCGGAGCCGGTGTGCTCCAGCACCGTGGCCAGGTCGTCGATCTCCTGGTCGAGCATGTAGGGCATCGACCTGGGTGGGGCGTCGGCCCGCCCCCGCCGGTTGTAGAGGTGCACGGTGAACCGGTCGGCGAGGGCCGTGGCCAACCGACGGTAGACGTCGATGGTGACCCCGCCGCCGTGCACCACGACGATGCCGGGTCCGCTGCCCGTGGAGTGCACCGCGATGCTGGCGCCGTCCCGTGCCGTGATCCGCTCCATGATCGGTCCGCCCTTCCGCGACGACTTAAACTGCGAACGACGTTTGCAGTTTACAGTAGATCGGTGAGCGACGCACCCAGCAAGTCCGGTGGTGGTGGTGACACCGACCGGCAGCCCATCTGGACCAGGCCCGAACGCGGCAGCCGAGGTCCCGCTCCCGCGCACAGCCGCGACGCCATCGTGGCGGCGGCCGTCGCGCTTGCCGACGGCCAGGGACTGGCCGCCGTGTCGATGCGTGCCGTCGCCACCGCGCTCGGCACCGGCGCCGGATCGCTCTACCGGTACCTGTCCTCACGGGACGACCTCCTGGACCTGATGGCCGACCGGGTCGTGGGGGAGCTGCGGCCCTACCCGCAGGCGGAGGGCGACTGGCTGGACGCCATGCTGCTGCTGGCCCGCCGGCAGTTGGCGCTGTACCGGAGCCACCCGTGGCTGCTCGATCTCAGTCACCGGACGTCCGGCATCGGCCCCGAGAGCCTGGCCTGGTTCGACAACTGCATCCGGATCCTGGAGCCCGTCGACTGCGCCGTCACCGTCAAGTTCGAGGCGATCGCGATGATGACCGGCGTGGTGAGCCTCTTCGCCCGGAGCGAGGCCGCCGCCGGGTCGTTCAGCCTCGCCGGCGCCGATCTGGCCGCGTACCCGCACCTGGTCTCGGCGTTCAGTCGGCCCTCCGCGCCCGCGCCCCGGGCGGATCTCTTCGAGCGGACCCTGCGCGGCCTGCTGACCGGGTTGCTCCTCACCGAGCCTCAGGGCGCGGCCCGCTGACAACGGCGCGGGGTGCGCCACCAGCCGACGCTGTTGGGGCGTTCGCCTGCCCGACGTGGCGCCGGTTGTCTAGGTTTCGGTGGTGAGCCTCCCGGGGGCTGATCTGGTCCACCGGGCCGTACGCGACGGTCGACGATGACGGCGATTGCCGTGCGTGAGGGGTGTGTGGCCGTGTCAGATTCTGATCTTCCGAGCCTGCGGGAACGGGCCGCGAAGGGTGACCGGGACGCGGTCGACCAGCTCGTCGAGCTGGCCGGTGAGCGGGGTGACCTGGCCGAGCTGCGTCAGCTCGCCGAGGCCGGCAACGCCGACGCGGCGGCTCAGCTCGTCGAGCTGGCCAGTGAGCGCGGCGACATGGACGAGCTGCGGCGCCTGTCCGACCGGGGCGACCGGGACGCCACCGACCAGCTGGTCGAGCTGGCGGCCGAGCGGGTGGACCTCGCCGAGCTTCGACGGCTCGCCGACGGCGGCAACCGGGACGCGGCCGACGTCCTGGCCGAGCTGACCGACGAGGACGACGACGAGACGGAGTAGTGGACCGGGGTGTCTCCGGCAGGTGTCGACCGTGGGGGCTGCCGGAGTGCGGGCGGGCGACGGGTACGCACCCCTCGCCCGCCCGGCGTGTTCCTGGACGGAGCCGGTCAGGCGTGGGCGGCCCGGATGGCCTCGCGCAGCGGCGTGCTCGGGCGGCCGATCAGCCGGCTGAGGTCGTCGCTGTCGGTCACCAGCTCCCCGATGGCGATGGAGGTGTCGAGCGCGGCGACGAACCCGGCGGTGCCCGCGTCGAGCCCGACGTTCTCCAGGGCGGAGGCCAGCTCGGCGGCCGACAGGTCCTCGTGGACGACCGTGGCGCCGGTGACCTCCGTGACGGCGGCGGCCAGCTCGTCGAAGGTGAAGGCCGTCCCACCCAGCTCGTAGACGGCGTTGCCGTCCTCCTCGCGGGTCAGCGCCGCGACGGCTGCGGCGGCGTAGTCGGCCCGGGTGGCGGCCGAGATCTTGCTGCCGCCGGTGGCACCGCGGATCGTGCCGCTCCGCAGGTACTGCGGTAGCTGGTCGGTGTAGTTCTCCGTGTACCAGCTGTTGCGCAGGATCGTGTACGGCAGACCCGAGGTGGCGATGACCTGCTCGGTCGCCTTGTGTTCGGGCGCCAGGGGGTTCGTGGTGGTGTCCGCGCGCAGGATGCTCGTGTAGATCAGGCGCTCGACCCCGGCCAGCTTTGCCGCGTCGACGACCGCGGTGTGCTGGGCCACGCGCTGGCCGGGAGTGTCGCCGGAAATGAGCAGCAGGCGGCGTACGCCGGCCACCGCGCCGGGCAGCGTCGAGGGGTCGTCGTAGTTGGCCTTGCGGACGTCGACACCGCGCGCGGCGAAGTCGGCCGCCTTCTCCGGGGTGCGGACGATGGCGGCGATCTCGGTGGCGGGTACGCCGGCGTCGAGCAGTTGCTCGATCACCAGGCGGCCCAGGCGGCCGGTGGCGCCGGTGACGGCATAGGTGGGCATGGAGACCTCCGGTGCGACGATGGCAAATCAGTAGCACTTACTAATCTACAGCACATGCTAGTCCGTAACCGTGCGGTAGGCTGGTGGGGTGAACGACGTGCCGTCCCAGGACCCGGCGGGGCCTACCCAGGAACTGGTCAGCGATGTCTTCGCGCGGGGGTGCACCTCCCGCGCGGCCTTCGAGGACGTCACCTCGAAGTGGGCCTCGCTGGCCCTGCTGGCGCTGGGCGAGGGGCGGTACCGGTTCAACGCGCTGCGTCGGCGCATCGACGGGGTCAGCGAGCGGATGCTCTCCCAGACCCTGCAGACCCTCGAGCGCGACGGCATGCTGACCCGCGAGGTCCTCACGGCGATCCCGCCCCGCGTCGAATACTCGCTGACCCCCCTCGGCGCCCGGGTCGCCGAGCAGTTGCGCGGCCTCGCCGACCTGCTGGAGAGCTCGGTGCCGGAGCTGCAGACCGCCCGCGACGCCCACGAGCGCGACCGGGCCTAGCCCTCGTCGGCGCCTCCGCCAGCCTCCGCGAGCTGCCTAGTTGGCGTCCTGCGCGCAGATCGTGGTCATCTCGGCCAGGTAGCTGGCCAGCGTCGGCAGACCGGCCTGGGCTCTGCGCTGCTCGACACCCGACTCGTCCCTGATCGGAGTCGCCGGAACGGGGCCGTCCGGCCCGCAGCCGATCTGCGTCCCGTACACCTGGGGCTCGCCCTTCGCGACCGCGACCCGGTCCTCCAGGTACGCGAGGTTGCCCGGCGAGGCCTGGCCGGCCGCCACGGCGTCGCGCAGCAGGACGATCGCCTGCTGCTGGAAGGCGGGATCGAAGTCGGAGTGCTGGGCGATCGCCCAGGCGGCGTTCTCGCCGTCCCGGCCGACGAGGCCGAACGTCGGCCAGCCGTGGACACGAATGATGTCCTTCAGCCGCGCCGTACGCGCCTGGTCGGTCTCGGTCTGCGGCGTGCCGTTGCGGTCGGCCTGGTCGCGTGCCAACATCGCGACCAGCTCGTCGTGCAGCGCCTTGTTGAAGGCGGCGGGGGAGCGGGTCACCGGCGGAGGTGTGGTGACCGGCGGAGGTGTGGTGATCGGCGGTGCGGTGGCCGCCGGCTCGGCCGGGTCGGTGCAGGCCGACAGGGCCAGCATGGCGGCCAGCGGCAGGAACCGGAGCGGACGTCTCATTCGGCCTCCCGCCGCCGATTCTCGCCGGGCCTCCGCCCTGCCACAAGGCGCCGAGTGCGCCGACCGGAGATGACCCACGGTCAGGCGTTGAGCGTCTCGCGGGGTGGCACCCCGTAGCTGGCGTGGTAGCGGGCGGTGAACCGGCTGTGGTTGGCGAATCCCCACCGACTGGCGATCGCCGACACGGTGTCCCGGCGAGGGTCGGCCCGCACCAGGTCGTGGTGGGCCCGATCGAGCCGGATCCGGCGCAGGTACGCCATCGGGGTGGTGCCGAGGTGACGGCGGAAGGCGAGTTGCACCGCCCGCAGGGACACGGCGGCGGCGTTGGCGATGTCGGTCGCGCTGATGTCCTGGTCGGCGTGCTCGTCCATGAAGGTGATCGCCCGACGCAAAGTGGCGGTGCCGGCGTCGCGCCGGTCCTGAACGGTCGGGTCGGTGACCGCCGTGTTGGGAAAGACCGTGAGAGCCGCCGCGGCGAGCATCCGCGCGGCGTTCCCGATGACCAACGGTTGGGCGCTGCTGATCGGGTTGGTCAGCACGACGTCGCTGACGTAGCGGGTGGTGTTCCGCCACTGCCGGGCGAGAGCGGCGGTGGCGGGACCGAGGTCGGTGAACCGGATCTGACCGGGTCGGCGAGTCGGTGCGGCGGTGGCGACCTGCGCCAGCACCGCCAGATCCAGTACGCAGAGCTCCACCCCGCCGGGTTGCCACTGCACCTCGAACGGTCGGTTGGGTCTGGTGGTGAGGAAGACGTCGCCAGGGCCGAACCGGTGGGCCGAACCGTCCGCGGCGCGTTCGAGCTGGGCGGTGCGGTTGCGGCAGATGACCAGAGCGTCGATACCGCCGACGCCGACGTCGAGGTGCCCGGTCTGGCCGATGGCCGCGAGGGCGAACGATCCGGCGTCGACGCGCTGGTGGGCGAGTCGGTAGCCGCCGTCCCCGCCGCGGATGCGCAGGTCCGTTCCGTACGTCCGGGCCAGGAAGTGGTGGATGGCCGCCGGATCTCGGCTCTCGAACCCCCGGGTCTGCACTGGTGAGGTCATCCGCTGTCTCCGTCTGGGGAAGGCGCGGCCGGCTGGTGGACCGGGCCGGCAGCACTCGTTTGACCGGTTGTCGGAGAGAGAGTGGAGCGTCGCGAGCGGGACGGCGGCGACCGGTTGCGGCATAGTCGGGTATGAGCTGACTGTCGGCAATTCCCACAAACACAATAACTATTCATGGGAATTCCACCACATGATGGCGGTGGTCGCCGGCCTGTCGTTCCACTTCGGTGTGTCGGTTCGTCGACTTCGCTTTTTGACCACCCTCTCGGGTGTTCCTGCGTTCACTGTCCTAGCCATGCAGGTTGCACCGGCGGAATCTTGTTCACTATTCCTCGGGCGTCGCAGGGCGGCCGGGGTCGCCGCCGGGAGACCGGCCATCGAATGGGGGTGACCATTGGACAGTTCCGATCCTGAGCGTGTCGTCCGACTGGCCGTGGCCGAGGCGCTGGCGCGGGCGACCGACCGGGACAGCGGTGGGCTTGGTGGGGGCGAGACGCTGGCGGATCTCGAGGTCGCGCTGCGCGAGGTGCTGCGCCGCGCGCTCGACGACCGGGTTCCACTGACCACTCCCGACTTCGTCGACCTCTGCCGCGACCTGCGCCTGAACCGGGACTCGTTCGACCTGCTGGGGCACTACGTGATGACGGCGCTGCTGGCCCACCACGTGGGTCCGGACGCGCTGATCCGCGTCGGCGTGCTCCTCGGCACTGTCCGCCGGTACCTGCCCACCGCCCTGCCCCCCGGGCGCCGCAACGGACGCGCCGTGCCGCGGCGACGCGACGTGCGCTCGGACAACAGCGTCGTGGGCCGGTACCACCGGACGAGGTTGCCCGAGCACCTGCCCAACCCACCGAGTTGGACCTGCACCGGCTGCGGCCGCGACTGGCCCTGCGCCACCAAGCAGAGCCAACTCCTCGCCGAGTTCGGCGGTGCGCGCGCCGCCCTCGCCGTGTACCTCGGCTCCTGCCTCGTCGCCGCGGCCCAGGACCTGCCGACCCTGCCGTTGCCCCGGGTCCGGAACCGATTCCTGGGCTGGCTGCCCCGCGCCCGCATCTAGGTTCCGCGTCGCGCGAGGGTGACCGCCGCCGGGCCCGCGGCGAGCTGATCCTGCCGCTCGCCGGCCGGGCCGCTCGGCAGTCCGGGGCGGGTGTTCATCGTGCGCCCGCGCCCCGTACAGCGACCGTTCACGGGCTTCTCTGAGGCTTCTTGATCGAAAGAGCATTCGCTTGATCGAGGAGAGGCTCACACGTGGGAGACAAGCAGCCCGAAGAGATCGAGCGCGCGCAGCTGTCGCGGCGCAAGCTGGTCAAGTACGCGGGCGTCGGCGCGACGCTCGCCGCGGCCAGCCCGCTGGTGGGCGGCGGCGCGGCGTGGGCCGACGAGGAGCGCAGGCCCGGCGACGACACGAGCGACCGGGGCGGCTCGAAGAACCGGGCGTGGCGTGCGGGTGACCACCACATCCACTCCGAGTACAGCGGTGACTTCGACACCACCAAGTCCCCGGTGGTCTTCCACAAGGGCGCCGACGCGGTCTACCCGATCGTCACCAACGCCATCATGGCGAAGAACTTCGGCCTGAGCTGGGCGATGTGCACCGACCACGGTGGACCGACCCACTCGAAGGTCAACATCGAGCAGGCATACCCCGACCTGCTGCGCTCGCGCAAGCTGGTCCCCGAGGTGCTCCAGTTCTGGGGCATGGAGTTCGACACGCCGGCGCTGGACCACCACACGCTGATGATCCCCCGCCACGACGACGAGGCCAAGCAGCTCTTCGAGCTGGAGAGCCGGTTCGCCAAGTACGACGCGTTCCCCACCGACCCGGCCCGGGACACCGAGGCCCGGATGGTGGAGTTCCTCAAGGTCGCCCGGGGGATGCCGCACAAGCCCCTGGTGATCGCCCACCACACGTCCCGCTCGGCGCCCGGCCTGGGCGTCTACGGCCAGGACACGCCACGGGAGTTCCGCAACGGCAACAACGCCGCGCCGGACGTCTACATCGGCTTCGAGGGCGCGCCCGGCCACCAGGCGGGTCCGCTCAACGGCGGCAAGCGTGGCGGGTACGGCAACCACCCCACGTACGGCGGCTTCGACCAGATGACGGCGCGGGTCGGTGGGCTCTGGGACTCGCTGCTCGGTGAGGGACGCCGCTGGTGGATCACGGCGACGTCGGACTCGCACGTGCACTGGACGCGTGGCGGCTCGGACTTCTGGCCGGGCGAGTACAGCAAGACGTACGTGCACGCCCGCCAGGACTACGGCGACATCATGGACGGCCTGCGCAACGGCCGGATCTGGGTCACCACCGGTGACCTGGTCCGCAGCCTCGACGTCACCGCCAGCTCCCAGGGCCGGACCGCCGAGGTGGGTGAGACCATCACGGTCAGCCGCCGCGGTCGCACCGACGTCGAGATCGAGATCAGGTTCCGTCCGCTGAACGGCCCGAACGCCAACGGTGACCGCCCCGAGGTCCGCCGGGTCGACCTGATCGTCGGCCAGATCACCGGTCCGAGCACCAACCCGGATGCCGACACCAACCCCACCACCAAGGTGGTGGCGCGGTTCGGCCCGCGGGACTGGCGCCGGCAGGGCGAGGACCACGTCATCCGGCACACGCTGCGCAACGTCGAGGCCGACACCTACGCGCGGGTCCGGGGCACCAGCACGGACGAGGCCGAGCCGCTCGCCGACGGGCTGGAGAGCCCGTGGGACGACCTGTGGTGCTACTCGAACCCGGTGTTCGTGCACGTGCGCTGACCCGGCGCACCGGCGCGGGTCCGCCGGCCCGGCCCGGCTCCTACGGTCGGGCGGTGGCGGTGGACCCGCGCCGCGTCCGGCGGGTGCCGGTCCCCAGCGTCGGCGTCAGGTCGGCGAGGTCGCGGGCCCGGCGCAACGGGGACAGCAGCAGCGGCAGTGGCGCCAGGGTCAGGCCGGCGCCGACGAGGAGCAGGGTGGCGCGTACGCCGAGCGCGCCACCGAGGGCCCCGCCGAGCAGGCCCCCGAGCGGGAGCGCGCCCATGACCAGGAACCGCATGCTGGCGTTGACCCGGCACAGGAACTCGCTCGGCACGATCGCCTGCCGGTAGCTGACCTGGGTGATGCCGTAGACGACCTGGCCGACGCCGCCGCCGACCATGCCGGCGACGAAGAAGCCGGTGCGCCAGCCCGGTCCGGTCAGCGGGATGAGCAGGTTGAACGGGCCGGTCACGGCCAGCGCCAGCCAGATGATCCGGGCCGAGCCGACGCGCCGCGCGAGTCGGGCCGCCACGGCGGCGCCGAGCAGGGCCGCGACGGGGGCGGCGGACAGCAGCATTCCGGCGGTGCCGGGGCGCAGGCCGACGGTGTCGATCAGGAACAGCACGATCAGCGCGGTCGCGGCAGTGAACAGCAGGTTGGACACGGCGCTGGTCGCGGCGATCGCCCGCAGGACCGGGTTGGCCAGCACGAAACGGAGGCCGTCGCGGGCCTCCCGCACCATCCCGGCCCGCCCGACCCGGGTCGGGCCGCGCTCGGTCTTCCGGATCCGCGCCAGGCAGACGGCGCTGACCAGGAAGCTCGCCGCGTCGACCAACAGGGTGTTGGTCGCGCCCACCAGCTGGGTGAGCCACCCGCCGATGCTGGGCGCGGTGACCTGCCCGGACGAGCGGACCAGCTCCACCGCCGAGTTGCCGCGCAGCAGGTCGCGCCGGTCCAACAGGGTGGGCAGGTACGACTGGTGGCCGATGTCGAAGAGCACCCGCATCACCGCCAGCACCCCGGCCGCCGTCATCAGCAGCGGCAGGCTGAGCTGCGACACCGCGGCGGCGACCGTGACGGTGAGCAGCGCCGCGGCCCGGACCAGGTCGGTGGCGATCAGCACCGGCCGCAGCCGCCGACGGTCCAGCCAGACGCCGGCCGGCACACCGACCAGCAAGAAGGCGCCGTTCTGCACGGCCACCAGGGCGCCGAGCTGCCACGCGGTGGCGTCCAGGAGGAGCACGGCGATCAGCGGGAAGGCGATCGCGGTGACGTCGGTGCCGAGCTGGGTGACCGTCTGACCGGCGATCAGGAGCCGGAAGTCCGTGGATCGCCACGGTGCGTCCCGCGTTCGATCTGCCATCCACGCCCCCCGAGCATGCCGTGGTTCCCGGTGCCGACCCGCGGGCGGCGGCACCGGATCAGGGCGCCGTCGATCTCGCACGGGACGCTGTGCTGGGGGAGAAACCGCAGGCCGGAGTGGGGAGGGAGTGCGTTCGGGGATCGGGCGCTGTTGGGGCGGGCGCCTCGGTCCGAGGCTAACCCAGGGGCACGGGACCGGGTCGCCGTACCGGATTCCAGGCCAGCGCAGAGCCGGGCCCGCCGGCCCGACCTGTGCCCGCTTGACCTCGAGTGCGCTCGAATGCCTAGGTTCGCCGCACGGGCCACGCCGCCCCGGTCCGTGCGGCGAAGAGCACCCCTCGGAGGGCACCCATGCGCTACCGCGTCCTTGGCGGCACCGGCATCCAGGTCAGCGTCCACTGTCTGGGCACCATGATGTTCGGCGCGGTGGGCAACCCCGACCACGACGACTGCGTCCGCATCGTGCACGCCGCCCTGGACGCCGGGATCAACATGGTCGACACGGCCGACATGTACTCGGCCGGGGAGTCCGAGGTGATCGTCGGGAAGGCGCTGCGCGGCCGGCGGGACGACGTGGTGCTGGCCACCAAGGTCCACTTCCCGATGGGCGAGGGTCCCAACCGCGGCGGCAACTCCCGGCGCTGGATCGTCCGGGAGGTCGAGGAGAGCCTGCGCCGGCTGGGCACCGACTGGATCGACCTCTACCAGGTGCACCGGCCCGACCACACCACCGACATCGAGGAGACGCTGGGCGCGCTCACCGACCTGGTGCGGGCCGGCAAGATCCGCGCCTTTGGCTGCTCGACGTTCCCCGCCGACGAGATCGTGCAGGCGTACCACGTCGCCGACCGGCGGGGGCTGGGACGGTTCCGCACCGAGCAGCCGCCGTACTCGATCATGGCCCGGGGGATCGAGACGTCGGTGCTGCCGGTCTGCCAGCGTCTCGGCATGGGGGTGCTGGTCTGGAGCCCGCTCGCCTCCGGGTTCCTCTCCGGCCGTTACCGGGCCGGCCGGCCGGTCGATCTGAGCGCCGGTCGACCCGCCCTCACTCCGGCCCGTTTCGACCCCGCGCTGCCGGGCAACGCGGCCAAGTACGCCGCCGTCGACCAGCTCGTCGGCCTCGCCGAGGAGATCGGCTGCACCCTGCCCGAGCTGGCAGTGGCGTTCACGGTTGCGCACCCGGGCGTCACGTCGGCCATCATCGGCCCGCGCACCATGGAGCAGCTCGACGGGTTGCTGGCGGGTGCGGCGCTCACCCTCGACGACGCGGTGCTCGACCGGATCGACGAGATCGTCCCGCCCGGGACGAACCTCTACCAGCCCGACGGGGCCTGGGCACCGCCGGTGCTCACCGATCCGGCGCTGCGCCGTCGTCCACTGTCGCAGCGGGCGGCCGCCTGACCACGCCGCTGGCAGATTCAGCGGCGACGGCGGGTGCGGGCGGTCGGCGTCCGCCCCGCGGGTGCGGACGCCGCCGATGCGCCCGGCGACGGCCCGGGTGGGGTCGGGTCGGGCCGCACCTGCGCGACCACCTCGCAGAGATCCCGCAGGGGGTCGACGGCCTGGGCGGAGCAGGCGACCCGCTGAAGCAGGGCCCGCAGCGTCGTCGACTCGGCCGGCGAGAGCGCACCCAGCAGGTGTGACTCGACGTGCCGCAGCGACCGTCGTCGCTGCTCCCACGCGGCACGGCCGGTGTCGGTGACGTCGACCAGCCGGCTCCGCCGGTCGGCCGGGTCTGCCCGACGGGCAACCAACCCGGGTCGTTCCAGGTCGTCGATGACGTAGGTGAGCACCGTGCGGTCCATGCCGAGTTCCTCGGCGATCGCACCCTGGTTGCGGGTCGGCCCGTTGACCGCGGCGGTGAGCACCTGGTAGCCGCGGGGGCCACCGGGAAAGTCCGCGAGCGCGTGCTCCGCAGCCCGGACGTAGCCACGGAAGACGATGCCGAGCATCCAGCCGAGATCCTCGTCGAGGGGATCGGGCCGGTTGCGCGCCTCGCTGGCACCCGTCATGTCTCGACAATAGCGCAGTGGTGCAGACCTTGTTGGCGGAAGATGTTCTGTATGGCATAAGGTTTAGGTCATGATGCATCGTCCGAGGCGTCGTGCGACACGGGAGGCTTGCAGATGAGCGACTACGGCCACGACCTGGTCTTCGGCGCGTTCACCACCCCCGGCAGCGACGATCCGGAACACACCGTGGGCCTCGCCGTCCTGGCCGAGCAGGTCGGCCTGGACCTGGTCACCTTTCAGGACCACCCCTATCAGCCGAAGTTCCTCGACACCTGGACGCTGCTGAGCTACGTCGCCGCGCGGACCACGCGGGTGCACCTATCGGCGAACGTCACGAACCTGCCGCTGCGTCCGCCGGCGGTGCTCGCCCGCAGCGTGGCCAGCCTGGACCTGCTCAGCGGCGGCCGGGTCGAGCTGGGCCTCGGCGCCGGGGCGTTCTGGGACGCCATCGAGGCCATGGGTGGCCGGCGGCTGACCCCCGGGCAGGGCGTACGGGCGCTGGAGGAGGCCATCGACGTCATCCGCCAGGTCTGGGACGCCGAGACGCGCGGCGGCGTGCGTGTCGACGGCGAGTTCCACCGGGTGGTCGGCGCCAAGCGTGGCCCCGCCCCCGCGCACGCGGTGCCGATCTGGCTCGGCGCCTACAAGCCGCGGATGCTCGAACTCACCGGTCGCCTGGCCGACGGCTGGCTGCCCTCACTGGGCTACCTCCAGCCCGGCGACCTGGAGAAGGGCAACGGGATCATCGACGACGCCGCGCGACAGGCCGGCCGCTCGCCCGGCGACGTCCGTCGCCTGCTCAACATCTCGGGCCAGTTCGCCTCGGTGGGACGCGGCCCGCTGCACGGGCCAGCCGAGCAGTGGGCCCGGGAGTTGGCCGAGCTCGCGTTGGGCGCGGGCGTCAGCGTCTTCATCCTCGGCAGCGACGACCCCGACGACCTGCGCCGGTTCGCCGGCGAGGTGGCCCCCGCCGTCCGCGAGCTGGTCGCCACCGAGCGCGACGGCGGCACCGCGCGGGGCCGTACGCCGGTCGCCGGGTCGGCGCCGGTTGTCGCCGCGCCGGCTCCGGCGGCACGTCCGAGTGTGACCGGCGGGGCTTTCGCCGTGGCGCCGACCCCCGATGACGGCCGGCGGCGCAGCAACCGCCAGGTCTGGGACGAGTCGACCCGGCCGACCGGCCCCGCGCCCGACCCGACGCGCACCTACACACCGCACGAGCAGGCCACCGGTCAGCACCTGGTGCAGGTGCACGACGCCCTGCGCGCCGAGCTGGCCCAGATCCACGACCTGATCGAGCAGGTGGCCACCGGTGAGATCGACGCCGGCACGGCGCGGTCCCACATCAACACGATGACCATGCGGCAGAACCGCTGGACGCTCGGCGTCTACTGCGAGTCCTACTGCCGCATCGTCACCACCCACCACACGATCGAGGACCAGTCGCTCTTCCCGCGGCTGCGCGAGCGCGACCCGCGGCTCAACCCGGTCGTCGACCGGCTGGAGCAGGAACACCACGCCATCCACGACGTGCTGGAGGGCGTCGACCGGGCCCTGGTCGCGTACGTCGCGGCGCCGGACGGGATGGCCGAGCTGCGCGCCGCGGTGGATCTGCTGAGCGACGCCCTGCTGTCCCACCTCAGCTACGAGGAGCGCGAGCTGGTGGAGCCGCTGGCGCGCCTGGGGGTGAGCTGACCGGGGTGCCCGGCGCGGATCGGGGTTGCCCGGTGAAATCTGAGAGACTACTTTCGAGACATGTCTCTCAAGAATCCGTACGGGGATTTCGAGATCACCGAGCCGCAGGCTCTGCGGGCGCTGGCGCACCCGGTCCGGCTGGCCATCCTCGACCGCCTGCAGCGGTACGGCCCGGCCACCGCCACCGGGCTCTCGCCACACGTCGGCGCCACACCATCGGTGGTCAGCTGGCACCTGCGGCACCTCGCGACGTTCGGCCTGGTCGCCGACTGGGAGGGCGCCACCAGCAGGCGGGAACGCTGGTGGCAGGCGGCTGCCCGGGGTTTCCGCTTCACGCTTCCCGAGGACGCCGAGGGGCAGGCCGCCGCGCGCCAGCTGCGGGGCGAGATGTTCGCGCGGACCGCCGAGGCGCCGCAGCAGTGGCTGCTGAACGACGAGCCCCGGCTGGACGCCGAGTGGCGCGGGCTGGCCGGGGTGGCCGACACCCGGTTCGTGGCCACCGCCGACGAGCTGCGGCAACTGGAGACCGCGATCGAGGAGTTGCTCGCCCCGTACGTGCGGCGCAAGGACGACGAGTCGTCACCGGCCGGCGCGCAGCTCGTCCGGATGCTGCGCTACCTGCTGCCCGAGCCCGGCGACGAGCCCTCCGCGTCATGACCACCGTCACCAGCGCGCCCCCGCCGGCCCTGCACCGCGACAGCCGGTTCCGCACGTTCTGGATCGGCCAGACGATCTCCCAGTTCGGTGACCGGATCAGCGAACTGGCCCTGCCGCTGATCGCCGTCTCCCTGCTCGCCGCGACGCCGGCGCAGGTCAGCGTCCTCACGGCGCTGATCTGGTTGCCCAACCTGCTGGGCCTGTTCCTGGGCGCGTGGGTGGACCAGCGCACCCACAAGCGCCGACTGCTCATCATCGCCGACCTGGTCCGGGCGGCGGTGCTGCTCAGCCTGCCGGTGGCCTACCTCCTCGGCGCGGTCACCCTCACCCAGCTCTACCTGGTGGCGCTGCTCACCGGCGCCGGGGCGGTGCTGTTCGCCATGGCGCACCAGGCGTTCTTCGTCGCGCTGGTGCCGCGCTCGGCGTACGTCGACGCGACCAGCAAGCTGAGCATGAGCCGGGCCGTCTCGTTCGTGGCCGGCCCGGCCGTCGGCGGTGGACTGGTCCAGGCGCTGACCGCGCCGGTCGCCGTCGTCGTCGACGCGGTGTCGTTCCTCGGCTCCGCGCTGCTGATCGGCCGCATTCCGGTGACCGAGACGCCTCCGCCGCCGCGGCAGTCGTCCACCCTGGGCCTTGTCCGCGACGGTCTCGTGCTGGTGCTGCGCCACCCGGTGCTACGCGCCGCGCTCGGCTGCACCAGCACCGTCAACTTCTTCACGTTCATCTCCACCGCGTTGCTGGTGCTCTACGCCAGCCGTGACCTCGGCCTGTCGGCCGGTGCCATCGGCATCGCGTTCGGCGCCGGTGCGGTCGGCGGGCTGGCAGGTGCGGCGCTGGCGCCCCGGGTCTCCCGCGCCATCGGGCTGGGCCGCACCGCGATGATCGGCGTGGTCCTCTTTCCCGCGCCGCTGGCGCTGGCCGCGCTGGTGACCGGCCCGACCTGGGCGAAGGTCGGCATGCTGGCCGCCATCGAGCTGGTCTCCAGCGTCGGGGTGATGCTGATGGACGTCAACCTGAACGCCCTCATCACGGCGGTCACCCCCGACGAGGCGCGGGGCCGTCGAGCCGGTGCGTACAGCGCCGTCAACTACGGCATCCGGCCGCTGGGCGCGCTGGTCGGCGGCGCGTTGGGCACCACCATCGGCGTACGGCCGACACTGGTCGTCGCTGGTCTCGGTGGCGTGCTCGCCGTGCTCTGGCTGCTCGCGTCGCCGGTTTGCCACATCAGGACCCTCGACGACCCGGAGAGCTGACCTCAGCCCACCCGCGGCGCGGGTCAGGTGGCCTCCGCCAGCAGCAGCCCGGCGAGTTCGGCGGGCTGGGAGATCATCGGCCAGTGGCCGGTGTCCATCGTGACCAGTCGCCAATGTTCGCTGGTCAGCAGCTGCGCCACGGTGTCGTTGGGCTCGGGACCGTCGAGCAGGCACTTGATGTACGTGGCCGGCAGCTCGCCGAGCGGGCGGGTCAGCACGGCCGGCTCGGTCAGCGTGGCACCGGGGTGCGGGGTGCAGCCCTCGACCAGCCGGGCGACCTGCTCGTCGGTGAGACCCTGACCGTCGAAGTCGGACGCGCCGAGCGGCGGCCAGTAGCCGCCGTTGTCGGCGATCAACGCCTCCAGTGCCGCCGGGCCCTGCCACCAGCCGGACGCGAACGAGCCACGGTCGACGGGCACCTCCGAGTCGACGAAGACCACCCGGGTCAGCCGGTCGCCGATCCGCTCGGCGGCCTGACCCACCGGGATGCCCGAGTAGCTGTGCCCGACCAGCACCACGTCGCGCAGGTCGCGCTGCTCGATCTCACCGACGATGTCCTGCACGTGGGTCTGCTGCCCGGCCGGCACGCCCCGCTTCTCGGCGAGGCCGGAGAGGGTCAGCGGGTGGGTGCCGTGCCCGGCCGCGCGCAGTGGCGGCAGCACCTCGTCCCACGCCCACGAGCCCAGCCACGCCCCGGCCACCAGTACGAAATCAACCATGGCCGGGACCCTAGCGCCGGCCTGCGACACCCCGGCGGATCAGGGCCAGACTCGGGCCTGGGCGGCGAAGACCGCCGGTGGGCTCGCCACCGGCAGCACGCAGAGCAGGTGCCCACCGGGTGCCCGCAGAATCCGGCACTCCAACCACTGCGACACCTCGGTCGCGCCCAGGTCGATCAGCCGTGCGGTCTCGGCCGCCACGTCGTCGGTCTCGATGTCGAGGTGAAAGCGCGGAGCGTCGTCGACTGCCTGGACCGCGGTGACCAGCCCGGGCAGCGCCTCGTGCAGGTCGATGAACTGTGGTTCCGCCGGATCGGACCGGGTGCTGACGCCCAGCGCCGCCGACCAGAACCGCGCCGCCCGCGCGGCCTCCGCCGCGGGTGCGTCGATCAGCAGCGCGTACACGCGGCTCCGATGCATGCGACGCAGGATATCGCCGGACCGTGCGCCCGGGCGACCGCGGGACGACGCGTCCGCGTCCACCGGTAGCCGGTCACTGGTGGTCCAGCGTCGACGGGCCGGCGTCGATCGGCATCCGGTAGATCCGGACGGGGTAGTCGACGGCCGAGTGACCGCCGTTCAGGCCGGCGGTCAGGTGCAACTGGGCCGCCGGCAACCAGAGCCGGGAGTCGGCGTCGATCCACATGGCGTCCACCCAGACCAGTCGCGGATCGGCGACGAGGGTGCGGATGCCGCCGTCCGGTGCCAGGGCGAGGACGCGCCGTCGTTCCACGTCGCTGAGGTAGATGGTGCCGGTAGCGTCGATCGCCGTACCGCCGGTGCTGGGCGTGTCGCACCACCGTTCGACCCGGCGGGCCAGCTCGTCGGCGGACACCGTCGGGTCGTCCAACCACCGGGTGCCGACCCGGGACATGCCGCCGGACGCCGGTTGGTAGTACAGCCACCGCCCGTCCGGTGACACCTCCAGCTGGTCGGCGTGCAACCGCACCTCGCCGCCGTCCGGGTCGCGCAGCGGCCGGCCGTCGGCGACCAGGCGCTCGCCCACCGTGCTCGGATGGCCGTCCAGGACCCGCCGGGCCTGCCCGGAGTCGAGGTCGAGCACGATCAGGCCGGGCGCCCCGGCGTCGGTGAGGTAACCGATGCCGTCGTGGAACCGGACATCATCGACGTAGCTGTCGGGGTGCACCGCCGCGTCGAGGTGATAGACGCGGTGCACCCGGTCGCCGTCCGGGTCGACCACGATGAGTCGAGCCCCGCCGGGCACCTGCCGGGCACCGATCGTCGGCGCGCCCGCATCGATGATCCACAGCCGGCCGTCCGGCCCGGCCCGTAATCCGTTGACCTGGACGAACGCGCCGTCCGGCCCCTGGCCTGCCCGATTCCACGCGGTATCCGGGTACGGGTTGCGGCGACCGTCCGGCAGCGCCTCGGCCACCTGCACGCCCGGCCGGTCCGCCGACGGGTAGCTCAGGAACACCCGACCCCGCAGGGTCGTCACGCCCGTGCACACCCGGTCCTCGGCGAGCGCCGGGCTCAGCCGCGGATCCTCCTCGGTGGGCAGCGTGGACATCGCTGCGCTCCTCACCCGCCCGACGGCGTCCGGGTCTCCACCGGGCGTCCGACGGCCTCGGCCACCACCGCGCGGTATCCCCGGGCCTCGTCGGCCGAAACCGCCGACCGGGCCCGGCCGTTCGGCCGTTTCGGCCGTTCAGGCGGGCGGCGGGCCGGGCTGGTCGACCAGGGCGGCGAGCCGTTTCGGGGCGAGCAGGCAGTAGCTCTCGGTGAGCAGCTCGGCGACCTCGTCCCACCCGGTGTCGTCGCCAACGACCATGCCCAGCACGGTCGGACCCCACTGCGGCTTGTAGAAGGGGTGCCCGCTGGCCACGAGCCCGGCGATCTCGTCGGGCGGCGACCGGAAGATCAGCAGGCAGGCCGGCTGGTCGAGCTCGGCGGCCCGCGCGTGGGCCACCTGACGGTCGGGGTCGACGGTGAGCACGTGGGCGAAGGTCCGCTTGCGGATGCGCCAGCGGGTGCCGACCCAGGCCGGCTCCTCGTAGCTCTCCGGAAGCCCGAGGCAGATCGGCCGCAGCCGGTCGAGGACCTCGGGCGGGACGTCTCCGGGTTCGGTCACGGTCCGCGACTGTAGTCGGCCGGTGTGACAGGTCACCGGTGGTGCGCACCCGGCGGATCCGCCAGGATGGGCCGGGGCGGCGGCGGGCCGGCGCCCCGGACCGACCCGCCCCGTGCCCGATGAGGAGTGCCGTGCCGTCCACCCTGCTCTCCCGCCGCGACCTGGACTTCCTGCTGCACGACTGGCTGCAGGTGTCCCGGCTCGTCGAGCGTCCCCGCTACGCCGAGCACTCCCGGGAGACCTTCGACGACGCGCTGGACCTCGCCGAGCAGGTGGCCACCGAGCAGTTCGCCCCGCACAACCGGGCCGCCGACCTCGCCGAGCCCACCTTCGACGGGCAGCGGGTGCGGCTCATCCCGCAGGTTCGCGCGGCGCTGGAGAGCTTCGCCGAGACCGGCCTGCTCACCGCCGGGCTGGACGCATCGGTCGGTGGCCTGCAGCTTCCGCACGTCGTCGCGGCGGCCTGCTTCACGTGGTTCCAGGCCGCCAACGTCGCCACCTCGGCGTACCCGTTCCTCACCCTGGGCAACGCCAACCTGCTCCTGGCGCACGGCAGCGCCGAGCAGGTCGACACCTACGTGCGGCCCATGCTGGAGGGCAGGTTCTTCGGCACCATGTGCCTGTCCGAGCCGCACGCGGGCAGTTCGCTGGCCGACATCACCACCCGCGCCGAGGCGCAGCCCGACGGCACGTACCGCCTCTTCGGCACCAAGATGTGGATCTCCGGTGGCGACCACGAGCTGGCGGAGAACATCGTCCACCTGGTGCTGGCGCGGATCCCCGGCGGGCCACCCGGGGTGAAGGGCATCTCGTTGTTCATCGTGCCCAAGGTGCTGGTCGGGCCGGACGGGTTGCTCGGCGACCGCAACGACGTGGTGCTGGTCGGGCTCAACCACAAGATGGGCTTCCGGGGCACCACCAACACGCTGCTCAGCTTCGGCGACGGCGGGCACACCCCGGGCGGCCGGCCTGGCGCGGTGGGTCATCTGGTCGGCCCGCCGCACCAGGGGCTGGCCCAGATGTTCCACATGATGAACGAGGCCCGGATCGGGGTGGGGGCCGGCGCCACCGCACTGGGTTACACCGGCTACCTCAAGAGCCTGGCGTACGCGCGGGAGCGGCCGCAGGGCCGGCCGGTCGGCGCCAAGGACCCCGGTGCGCCGCAGGTGCCGATCATCGACCACCCCGACGTACGGCGGATGCTGCTGGCGCAGAAGAGCTACGTGGAGGGGGCTCTGGCCCTGGTGCTCTACTGCGCGCGGCTGCTCGACGAGGAGAAGACCGCGCCGGCCGAGGCCGACCGCCAGCGGGCACACCTGCTGCTGGACGTGCTCACGCCGATCACCAAGAGCTGGCCGTCGCAGTGGTGCCTGGCCGCCAACGACCTGGCGATCCAGGTGCTCGGCGGTGCCGGCTACACCCGCGACCACGACGTGGAGCAGCACTACCGGGACAACCGGCTCAACCCGATCCACGAGGGCACCCACGGCATCCAGGCGCTGGACCTGCTGGGCCGCAAGATGACCATGCACGACGGCGCGGGCCTGCTCCTGCTGACCGACACGATCCGCGGCACCGTCACCCGGGCACGTCAGGCCGGCGGCGAGGCCGGCGAGCTGGCCGACCGGCTGGCGGACGCGGTGGACCGGGTCGTCGCCGTCACCCGGCGACTCTGGGCCGACGGTGACCCGGTCCTCGCGCTGGCCAACGCCAGCGTCTACCTGGAGGCGGTCGGGCACGTCGTCATCGCGTGGATGTGGCTGGAGCAGGCGCTGGCCCTGCCGCCGCAGGGGGCGGCAGAGGCGTTCCATGCCGGCAAGCGGCAGGCCGCCCGCTACTTCTTCACCGTCGAGTTGCCGCGCACCGGCCCGCAACTCGACCTGCTGGACAGCCGGGACCGGACCACGCTGGAGATGCGCGCGGACTGGTTCTGAGCGGGCCGGTCCCGCCCGGCCTCACCGTCGCCCGTGGTGGCTCATCGCCTGTCGTCCCTTGACGACGCCCAGCACGATCACCACCACCAGCGCGATCAACCCGATGATGATGAGCCAGCGGACCGCCTCGAGGAGCAGCCCGAGCAGGATCAGCACACCGGCGACCACGCCGACGACCCAGAGCAAGGCACGCATCTCGACCTCCCGTCACCCGGCCGCGCACCGAGCGGCGACCCCGGGCCCACCTTCCCGCTCCGGCGGACACCATGCCCGAACGGCACGGTGAGCCGCACTTAGCGCACGCCGCCTGCGTACGCGCGGCGATTCAGCTCGCGGTGCGGGCGACGTAGACGGTGTTGGCGGACTGGCCACCGGTCAGCGGGTTGGCGAACGGCACGACATGTGCCTCCGCGTTCGCGAACACCTCGGTGAGCGCCGCGGTGAACCCGGTGTCCGGCGGATCGTCCGACCAGAGCGCGAAGATCCCGTCCGGGCGGAGCAGGGCGGCCAGCCGGCGCAGCCCGGCCGGCGCGTAGAAGGCGGCGTGACTGGGGTGCAGGACGTTGCGCGGTGAGTGGTCGACGTCGAGCAGGACGGCGTCGAACCGTCGCCCGGGCACCTCGGCGTCGAAACCGACGTCGCCGGCCACCGCCGCGAAGAAGTCGGCCCGCGCGAACCGGGTACGCGGGTCCTCGGCGAGCCCCGCCGCGAACGGCAGCAGCCCTCGGCGGTGCCAGTCGATCACGTCCTCGATCGCCTCCACCACGAGCAGCGACCGCACCCTCGGGTCGTCCAGCGCGGCGCAGGCGGTGTAGCCCAGCCCGAGCCCGCCGACCACCACGTCGAGCGTGTCACCGGTCAGTCCGGCCAGGCCCAACCGGGCCAGCTCGATCTCCGCGACCGGAAAGAGGCTGGACATCAGGAACTCGTCGTCGAGCTTGACCTCGTACACCTCGACCTGGAGTGCCGGGTCCCGGCGCCGGCGCAGGCTGATCGCACCGATCGGGGTCTCCCGCCAGGCCAGCTCCTCGAAACGCGCGCCCACGGGTGCCCTCTCGCCGCCGGATTCGTCCCCGGATGGTACCGGTCGCGACCCTCGCGGCCACGCAGGGTCCACGGGACATCGACGCACCGCATATCCTGTGGCCGGCCGATCCACCGGAAGGGACCTCATGCCGTCGCGGCAGGACCAGCTGCACTCCTACCAGTTCAGCGTCCAGCGGGCGGTCGCCGCCCTGGTGATGCGGGAGACCGACCCGGCCCAGTCGCCGTTTCGGCGGTTGGCCGGCGCCGGCCTGGCGAGCGTCCTGGTCGCGGCCATCGGGCTGGGCGGCTCCGCGCTCTACGGCCTGTTCGCCGGTGGGGGCAGCGGTTGGCGCGACGCGGGCGCGGTGATCGTGGAGAAGGAGTCCGGCGCCCGGTTCGTCTACCGCGAGCAGAAGCTGCACCCGGTGCTCAACTACGCCTCGGCGCTGCTGATCGTGGGCGCGGACCGGTCGAAGACCGTGCTCGTCTCCCGGCGCTCGATCGACGGGGTGCCGCGCGGGCTGCCGCTGGGCATCGCCGACGCGCCGGATTCACTGCCCGCCCCGAGCCGGCTGTCCACCGCGGCGTGGACGGTCTGCTCCACGGTCCCGGCCGACGACGTACCCCGATCAGCGTTGCTGGTCGGCGCCGCGCCCGGCGGCGGCCGGCCGCTGGGCGACGACGCGCTGCTGCTGCGTGACCCCGACGGCGGGCTGCACCTGGTCTGGCATCAGCGGCGCTACCTGATCCGCGATCCCAGTCGGGTGCTGGCGGCGCTGGCCACCACCCGGGCCCGGGCGGTGCCGGTGGCACCCGCCCTGCTCAACTCGCTGCCCGCGGGCGTCGACCTGGCCCCGCTCGCCCTGCCCGGCCTGGGCCGGCCCGCCACGCGGGTGCCGGGTGCCACGATCGGGCAGGTCTACCTGGTGCGCAACTCCGGCGGTGGCCGGCAGTACGCGGTGGCACTCGACGAGGGGCTGGCCGGGATCACCGAGTTGCAGGCCGGGCTGTTGCTGGCCAGCACCGGTCAGGGTGAGCCGGAGGCGATGACGCTGGGCCGCTTCGCCGCGCTGCCCACGGTGCCCGACCTCACCCCCAGTGGTCCGACCGCGCCGCCGCCGGTCCCGCCCCGGCTGACGGCCGGCGACGACGGGGCGCTCTGTGCCCGGGTCGGCGACGACGGCGGCGCCGGCGAGGTGCGGTGGGGCGTGCGGCTGCCGGATCTGGCCGCCGTGCCGCGCACGCCGCCGGCCGGCGGCGCCGTGCTGGCCGACCATGTGGTGGTGGAGCCGGGTCGTGGCGCGGTGGTCGAGGCCGCCGCGGCGCCCGGCGCGTCCGGCGGTGCGATCTCCGTGATCACCGACCTGGGCCGGCGGTACGTGGTGGCCGACCGCGACGTGCTCGCGATGCTCGGCTACCGCGACGTGCGCCCACAGCGGCTGCCAGCCGGCCTGGTCAGCCTGGTGCCGGCGGGTGCGACCCTGGACCCGGCCGCCGCGCGGGCCGTCGCCGCCCCCGCCTGAGGGCGGCCGCCGGGTCGAGTCTCAGGCGGCCGGGCGACGCAGGATGGTGACCGCGAAGTCCGCGTCGTCACGCCACGGGCGCAGGTCCCAGGTGGCGAAGCGGTGCTCCAGGCGTAGCCCGGCGGCGACGGCGTCGGCGTCGAACGCGGTCAGCGGGTAACCGCGCTCGGTGCCGAAGCCCACCGCCAGCACGCCGTCGGGACGCAGGTGCCGGGCGACTCGGCGCAGCACCTCCGGCTCGGTGCCGGCGGCGACGAAGGCGAGTACGTTGCCGGCCAGCACCGCTGCGTCGAACGGTTCGGTCTCACCGGCTGCCGGCAGGTCCAGCTCGGCCAGGTCGGCGACCAGCCAGCGCGGGCCGGGGTGGTCGGCGCTGGCGGCGGCCACCAACGCCGGGTCGGCGTCGACCCCGACCACGGTGTGCCCCCGCTGGGCCAACGCGGCACCGACGCGGCCGGTGCCGCTGCCGGCGTCGAGGATCCGCGAGGCGGGCGGGACCAGGGCGTCCACCAGCCGGGCCTCGCCGGCGAGGTCGGCGCCCTCGGCCGCGAGCTTCCGGAACCGGTCGATGTACCACTGCGAGTGCTCCGGACCGGTGTCGGTCGCCCAGCGGGTCGGGTTGGCCATGTGGCCACGGTAACCGGGCGGGCGCGGGCGCCGCGGGCGACCCGGGGAGCGGGATCAGGGCACCCGGGCCACGGTGACGAACTCGTTGTAGGTGAAGAGCCGCCCCAGAGACCGGGGGAACGGGAACGAGAACTGCCGGGTGACGGTCAGGCCCAGCTCCCGGCAGGTCTGCGCCGCCTCGGCGAAGCCGACGAAGCGGACATGCGAGGCGTCGCTGGCGTACCCGCGTTCCTGCGGGGTGATGAACACGGCGGTGCCGCCGGAGCGCACGTACGGCAGGTAGGAGGCGACGACCTCCCGTGCCTGGTCGGCGGGCAGGTGCTCCAGCAGGTGCGCCGCGAGCAACGAGTCGAACGCGCCGGGGCGTGCGTGCGGGCTGTGGGGAAACTCCTCCACGGTGTACGCCTCGAAGCCGGCGGCCCGGGTGTGCTCCACGGAGGTGCGGTTGTGGTCGACCCCGACGCCGTTGCCGTCCAGGTTGGCCAGGTTACGGCCGAGACCGGAGCCGACGTCGAGGGTGCGCCCCAACCGCAGCCGGCGCAGGTTCCACCGGTAGGGCGCCTGCACGTCGAGCAGCCGCTTCCAGCGGGCGCCGCCCAGTCGCCGCAGCCGCTCGGTGTAGTCCTCGCCGGCGGTGTCTCTCGGTGAGGTCGGCCGGCTGTTCCTCATCGCGGGCCCCTTCGACTGGGTGGATGCGGACCCGTCGATGGTACGGACGCCGGACGCGGAGAGCGGCATCCTCGGCTGGGATTTCCACCAACCGAGGATGCCGGCAGGCTCAACCCTTCTCGGCTCCGCTCGTCAGCCCCTCGGTGAGCAGCCGCTCGCTGGCGAAGAACAGGATCACGATGGGCAGCGTGAGGACGACCGACCCGGCCATCAGCACCGTCTTGGGCACCTCCACCCCGTCGGCGAGCAGGGACAGCCCCAGCGACACCGTCCACCGGTCGGGCTTGTCGACCAGGAACAGCAGGGCGAAGAGGAACTCGTTCCAGGCGATCATGAAGTCGTAGAGCGCCACCGCCATGATCGACGGCATGGCGAGGGGCAGGCTGACCCGGCGGATGATGCCGAGCCGACCGGCGCCGTCGATGGCGGCGGACTCCTCCAGGCTGACCGGAATCGTCTCGAAGTAGTTCTTCAGCATGTAGACCGAGACCGGCAGCGTCTGCGAGATGTAGACGAGCACCAGGCCGAACAGTGAGCCGCGCAGCCCCGCCCGGGTGAAGACCACGAACAGCGGGATCGCGATGACGATCGACGGGAACAGGTAGACGGCCAGGAACAGGAAGTCGACCTGCCGGCGGCCGAAGAACCGCAGCCGGGCCACCGCGTACGCGCCGGGGATCGCCACCACCAGGGTGAGCAGGGTCGCCGCGACGGCGACCAGGCCGCTGTTGCGGATGAAGGTGAGGAAACCCTGGCCGCCGTCGTCGGTGGCCTTGAGCACCTCGGCGTACGTGGACACGGTCAGCTCGCCGAAGCCGACGACCAGCGAGCCGGGGTCGAGCAGCAGCCGCTCGATGGGTCGCACCGAGAGCATCAGCATGTAGTAGAAGGGGAAGACGGTGACCACCAGGAACACGGCGATCACCAGGCGGCGCAGCCAGCGCAGGCTCACGGTCTCGACGACGTCCCGGTCCATCAGCCGGCCCTCCGTCCGAAGAAGCGCAGATAGATCAGCACGAACACGATGAGCACCACGGCCAGCACGACCGCCTGCGCGGCGGCCGCGCCGATGTCGGTGCGGGCGGTGAGGAACTCGTACACCCGCACGCTGACCACCTCGGTGCCGGCGGCGCCGCCGGTGAGCAGGTAGACGTCGTCGAACTTGTTGAACGTCATGATGAAGCGCAGCACGCCCAGCAGGGCGATCACCGGCAGCAACTGCGGCAGCAGGATGTGCCGGAACCGCTGGGTGGGGGTGGCGCCGTCGACCCGGGCGGCCTCCTCCAGCTCGCCGGGCACCGCCTGGAGCCGGGCCAGCAGGAACAGGAACGCGAACGGGAAGTACCGCCACGCCTCGAACACGATCACCGTGGCCAGCGCGGTGGACTCCTGGGACAGGAACGGCACGGGCGCGTCCCAGCCGAGCAGCCGCTGGCCCCAGTCGTTGACGATGCCGAGCTGCGGGTCGAGCATCACCTGCCAGACGAAGGTCACCGCGACGACCGGCGCCACGTACGGCAGGAGCATGGACGCCCGGACCAGGGTGCGGCCGCGGAACGGCCGGCGGACCACCAGGGCGGCGACCAGCCCCAGCAGGATCGACCCGACGGTGCCGCCGAGGCTGTAGACCAGGGTCGTCCACAGTGTGTCGGCGAAGCCCGGGGTGTGCAGCACCCGGTCGACGTTGTCCATGGTGAACTCGCCGAACAGGCCGGTCTTGCGCAGTGTGGCGAGCCGGACCCGCTGGAAGGCGAGCACCACGGTCCAGACGATCGGGATGCCGATGACCGCGATGGTGACGAGCAGGGTCGGTGCGACCAGCGCGAGCCCGGCGCGGGATTCGCGGCGGCGCAGGGTCAGTGGTCGGCGGCGGACCGGCGCGGGCCGCTCCCGGGTGGGGGAGCGGCCGGTGCCGGGTGCCGTGGTGGTCAATTCACCCCTGCCTTGATCGCCTCGACGTCCTTCTTGGCCCGGCCGGCGGCCGCCGCCGCGTCGGACTTGCCGGAGAGGACGTCGTTCAACGCCTTGGGCACGGGCAACTCGCCGAGCATGGCGCCGACCAGCTTTCCCTGCCCCTGCGTCAGCCCCCAGCGCTGGAAGGTGTCCGGGCTGCGGCGCAGCGTGGCCAGCACCTCGTCGCCGTAGACCTCGGCCAGTGGCTTCTTGGCGTCCACGCCGGCCTGGCTGGTGTTCCAGCCGGTGAGGTACGCCTCGGGCTCGGCCTGGGTCCCCTTGCGCACCGGGAAGCGGCCCTCGGGGGACATGCCGAACCAGCGCGGGTAGCCGTCGCCGAGCATGAACTCCACGAAGGACTTCGCCGGATCGGTCGCGGCGCCGTCCAGCACCGCCCACGAGCTGATCTCGCCGTACTGGGCCGGCTCGGTGCCGTTCGGGCCCTTGATCGCGGTGACGAACCCGCTGTTCTTCGCGAGGAACATCGGGTCGGCCTGGCACTGCGGGCAGGTCGGCTTGGCGTCGTTGCGCAGCCCGGCCAGCTCGTCGAGGATGAACGGCGACCAGACCACCATGGCGGCCTTGCCGGCGAAGTAGGTGGCGCGGGTGGTGTCGACGTCCTGCGCGCCCTTCACGGAGCTGTTGCGGATCAGGTCGCCGTAGAAGCGGAACGCCTCGACGCACTGCGGCGAGTCGAGGGTGACCGCGCCGCCGTCGTCGGTGAGCTGGCAGCCGTTGGCGAGCGCCAGGTGCTCGAAGGTCTGCTGGGTGAACACGTCGCTGGGGGAGGTCGCCGCGGCGATCCCGGCGACGCCGCCGGTGTTCAGCCTGGCCGCGGCGGCGGTGATCCGTTCGTACGTGTCGGGGGTGGGCAGGCCGGCGGCGGCGAACAGGTCCTTGCGGTAGACGAGCAGTTGCCCCCACCCGTCGCTGGGCACGGAGAGCTGCTTGCCGTCGTCGGAGGTGAGCTCCAGCGCGCGGGGGGAGAAGGTCTGCCGGCCGAGCTTGTCGACGATCTCGGTGTTGGCCGAGGCGTGCAGCAGCTCGTTGCCGGCGAGCGTGCGGATGCCGGCCAGGGAGACCGAGCCGACCACGTCGGGCAGGTCGCCGGCGGCGGCGTTGGCGGAGATCAGTGACGGGAACTGGTCCTCGTTGACGGTGACCAGGTCGACCTGGATCCCGGTTTTCGCGGTGAAGTCGGCGATGATGGCCTTGGTGGCGGTGACCCGGTCGGCCACGTCTTCCAGGCTCCACACGGTGATCTTGTTGTTGCTGCTGTCGGATTCGTCGTCGCCGCAGGCCAGCAGGGTGGACGCGGTAAGTGCCATGATCAGGGTGGTGGCGAGTATCCGCCTCGGAGGTGCTGACATCGGTGGCACTCCTCTCGAAGGGTACATGACGGATTCAACACCTTCGATTGATCAATGACAAGACATATGGCGATTTTTTGCCTATCCTGGAGCCCAGTGCTACCGGGGTGTGACTCATGGGCAATTGGGTTGTCTCTCTCGCCGGGCCTCGACGGATCAGCCTCGAGCCCTGCCCGTCAGATCCGCTCGGTCCCGGCCAGGTGCGAATTCGCACCCGCTACTCCGGCATCTCGGCCGGCACCGAGCTGACCCTCTACCGGGGCAGCAATCCACGGCTCAGCAAGGACTGGGACGACGCCGCCCGGATGTTCGTGCCCCGCCGCACCCCGGTGCCCTATCCGCTGGTCGGCTTCGGCTACGAGGAGGTCGGCGAGGTCGTCGAGGTGGCCCCGGAGGTCACCGACCGGCAGCCGGGGCAGATGGTGTGGGGCATCTGGGGGCACCGCGCCGAGGCCGTGCTGGCCGCCGACGCGGTCCACCCGCTGGCCCCCGGCCTGGACCCGCTCGCCGCGGTCTTCGCCCGGCCCGGCGCCATCGCGCTGACCGCCGTCCTCGCCGGCGACCTGCACCTCGGCGACTGGGTCGGCGTCTTCGGGCAGGGCGTCATCGGGCTGCTCGCCACCCGGCTCGCGGTGCTCTCCGGCGCCCGGGTCGTGGCGGTCGACCCGGTGCCCGACCGGTTGGAGCACGCGGCCCGCTACGGCGCACGGTCCGTGGTGGACGCCCGCGCCGAATCCGCCGCCGCCGTCCTGCGTCAGGCCACCGGGGGTCGGGGCGCGGACGTCTGCCTGGAGCTGTCCGGGGCGTACCCGGCGCTGCACGAGGCCATCCGGTCCACCGCACACGCCGGCCGGGTCGTGGCCGCCGGCTTCTACCAGGGCCAGGCCGACGGGCTCGGCCTCGGTGAAGAGTTCCACCACAACCGCATCCAGCTGGTGGCCGCCCAGATCTCCGGGCCCACCCCCGCGCCGAGCATGGCCGGCCGGTGGACCGGAGAACGGGTCGCGCAGACCTTCATGGAGCTGGTGGCTGAGCGCAGCGTCGACCCGTTGCCGCTGGTCAGCCACATCGTCGACGCCAGCGCCGTCGCCGACGCCCTCGCGCTGCTCGACCGCGGCGCCGGTGACGTCCTCCAAGTGGTGTTGAGGTTCTAGATGACCACCATCGCGCTGGCCTGCCAGGAACAGCTCCTGCCGGGCACCGACCTGATCCAGAAGTACGCTCTCGCCACCGCCCTCGGCTACCAGGGCATCGAGCTGCGCGGGCGCGGTGACCTCGCGTTCGCCCGCCGGCTGCCCGAACTGCGCCGTGCCCGCGCCGCCGGGGTGGTGATGCCCACCGTCTGCGTCGAGATGGACCACTTCATCGGCGACTTCGACCCCGCCCGGTCCGCCGACGCCGTCCGCAACCTGCGCTCCCAGCTGTCGGTGATCGCCGAGCTGGGCGGCGTCGGGGCGATGACCCCGGCGGCCTGGGGGATGTTCTCCCGACGGCTGCCGCCGTTCGAACCGCCGCGGCAGCCGACCGGCGACCGGCGGGTGCTCCTCGACGCCCTCGGCGAGCTGGGCGAGCACGCCAGGGCCGAGGGGGTCACCCTCTTCCTGGAACCCCTCAACCGGTACGAGGACCACATGGTCAACCGGCTCGACGAGGCGGTCGCGCTCTGCGCGGCCGTCGGGCTGCCCTCGGTCCGCGTCGTCGCCGACACGTTCCACATGAACATCGAAGAGGACGACATGCACCGGGCGCTGCGTGCCGCCGCGCCCTACCTCGGGCACGTGCAGGTCAGCGACTCGAACCGGTACCAGCCGGGTGCCGGGCACCTGGACTGGCCGGCGCTGGTGCGGACCCTGCTGGAGCTGGACTACCGGGGCTGGCTGGCGCTGGAGTGCCGGCTGCGCGGCGACCCGGTCCGCGCGCTTCAGCAGGCCGCCACGGTGCTGCGGCACGCGCTGCCCCGGCGGGCCGCGGCATGACCGCCGCCCCGGCCCGGACCGGCGGGCCGGCCGACCTCGCCGGGCTGCGCCGGCTCGCGGTCGCCACGCTCGACGCCAACTGGGAACACGACCACACCGTGCCGTCCCGCACGCTCTACCCACACCAGTGGAGCTGGGACTCCGCGTTCATCGCGATCGGGCTGGCCCAGGCCCGTCCCGAGCGGGCCTGGCGTGAGCTGGCCAGCCTGTTCCGGGCGCAGTGGGCCGACGGTCGGGTGCCGCACATCGTGTTCAACCCGGCGATACGGGTCGGCGCGTACTTCCCGGGGCCGGAGCTGTGGTGCTCGGCGAGCGCCGAGGGCGCGCCGGCCGTCGACACCTCCGGCCTGGTCCAGCCGCCGGTGCACGCGCTCGCCGCGTGGCTGGCGTACCGGCGGGCGCCCGACCCGACCGGCCTGGCCGCGCTGCGCCGGCTCTATCCCGCACTGGTCGCCCAGCAGCGCTATTTCGCCGACCGGCGCGACCT
This sequence comes from Micromonospora yongxingensis, assembly GCF_052601155.1. Lineage (NCBI taxonomy): Bacteria > Bacillati > Actinomycetota > Actinomycetes > Micromonosporales > Micromonosporaceae > Micromonospora > Micromonospora yongxingensis. Next base: position 60,226 of record NZ_JBQXEO010000007.1, on the reverse strand, counting down.
GACCGGCGACGGGCTGGTCTGCATCGTGCACCCGTGGGAGTCCGGTCTGGACAACAGCCCGGCCTGGGACGAGCCGATGGCCGTGGTCCCGGCCGAGGCGGCGGTGATGCGCGCGTACCGCCGGCACGACACCGCGCACGCCGACGCCGCGCACCGCCCGACGGACCTGGACTACGCGCGCTACCTGGCGATCGTCGCCGCCTACCGGGAGCGCGCCTACTCCGACCGGGACCTGGCCGACGGGCATCCGTTCCTGGTGGAGTGCCCGTTGTTCAACGCGGCGTTCGGGGCTGCCGAACACGCGCTGGCCCGGATCGCCGGGCTGGTCGGCGCCGACCCGGGGCCGCACCGCGCCCGCGCGGCGCGGATCACCGAGGCCGTGGTGCGCCGCCTGTACGACCCGACCACCGGCACGTTCGCTCCCCGTGACCTGCGCACCGACCGGCTGATCCCGGCCCGTACGGTGCTCGGGCTGGCGCCACTGATCCTGCCCGACCTGCCGCCCCGGCAGGTCGACGCGCTGGTCGTCGAGGCCCGCTCGGCGCGCTTCGGGGTGGCCCGCCGGATGGAGCGGCCGCTGCCCAGCCACGACCGGACCGCGCCGGATTTCGAGCCGCTGCGCTACTGGCGCGGGCCGAGCTGGCTCAACGTCGGTTGGCTGGTGCGGCGCGGGCTGCTCGCGCACGGCCACTCCGACCTGGCCGCCGGCCTGCGCCGGTCGATGATCGGGCTGGTGGCCGGGGCCGGCTGCCACGAGTACTTCCACCCGGACACGGGTGCCGGGCTCGGCTCGCCGGCGTTCGGCTGGACCGCCGCGCTGCTGCTCGACCTGCTGGCCGAGGAGCCGCCCGACACGGACTGAGCGACAGGGCGCCGGCCGCAGCCGGTGGTAGCGTGCCCCGTCCCATGGTCGGGAGGGGTGGCGTGTCCGAGATCGACAAGGTGGCCTGGATCCTCATCGAGGACGGGCTGGTGCTGAGCACCCGGTCCCGCGGCAAGGACGTGTGGTACCTGCCGGGAGGCAAGCGGGAGCCGGGGGAGACCGACCTGGACACCCTGCGCCGGGAGGTCGAGGAGGAGCTGAGCGTCGCCGTCGACGTGCGCGGAGCGGCGCACCTGGGCACCTTCACCGCACCGGCGCACGGCCACACGGCCGGCACGACCGTGCGGATGACCTGTTACCAGGCGGGATACTCCGGGCGGCTGCGGCCGGCCAACGAGATCGCCGAGACGGCCTGGTTCGCGTACGCCGACCGGCACCGCACCTCCGCGGTCGACCACCTCGTCTTCGACCATCTGCGGTCGGCGGGCCTGCTGCGCTGACCCGCGTCGCCGTTTGTGGCGACCGTGCCCGGGTAAGCGCGGGTCCCGTGGTGGACAGGAGGGCGGCGTGCGGTTCCCCCGCTTCATCGACGCGGTGTCCCGGCGTTCCGGGTTGCCGACCGAGCAGGCCGCCGTGGTGGCGCGTGCCGTGCTGCAGACGATGGCCGAACGGGTGACCGGCTGTCCGACGGCCGACCTCGCCGGCCACCTCCCGGACGACCTGAGCGGTTATGTGGGCGGCCCGGATCGCGCCGCGGCCGGGCCGCCGCCGGCCGCCGGGCCGGCCGAGTTCCTGCGCCTGGTGGGGGAGCGGGCCGGGGTCGACGAGGTGACGGCCCGGGCCGGCACCGCCGCGGTCTTCGCGACCCTGCGCGAGGCGGTCACGGTGCGGGAGTTCCGGGAGATGGTGGCGGGGTTGCCCCGGGATCCGGAGGGTGGGGTCGCGCCCGTTCCCCCGTCTGTCACGGACTGAACAGTTCGGCGTCGCTATTCGGACAAGGTGCTATCGAAAGGGAAATTCCTCGGCGCAAACTAAATGCGACCGGAAGAATGGTTGTCAGTAGTTGCATTAGGCGAAAAATACCCGTCGCGCCAGGGGGATGATCGGACGATGTTCGCCGTCCCTTGTCGGAGCCTTTGATCGCCCCTTCGGGTCGACTCTAGTCGATGATCTATCGCAGCATGCATCGAGCCATATGCTCCTTCCATTGTGAAGTCCTGGGGGGGATGATGATCATGGCTGTCGATTGCTGCGCGTCCGTCTGTTGTGGAGCGGTGTGCGCGTCCTGAGATGGGAAACTCGACGCTGATCCATCGCTTCGCCGATGCCGCCGCCGCTCACCCCGACCAACCCGCCGTGCTCGGCGACACCGGCCCGCTCGACTACGCCGGGCTCGCCGCCCTGGCCGGTGGGCACGCCGAGCTGCTGGCCTCCGCCGGCGTACGGCCCGGTGACCGGGTCGGTCTGCTGACCGCGCACGGCGCCGGCACCATCGCCGCCATCCTCGGCACACTCGCCTCCGGCGCCGCCTACGTGCCACTCGACCCCGGCTTCCCGGAGCAGCGGCTGCGGCACCTGCTCGACGGCGCCGACGTCACCGTCCTGCTCTGCGGTGGCGAGCACACCGAGCTGGCCCGGCGTCTCGCCGCCGACCGGCCCGGCCTGCGCGTCATCCCGGCCGTCGACGTACGACCCGTGCCGCTGCGACCGGTGCCGGTGGACGCGGACGCGCTCGCGTACGTGCTGTTCACCTCCGGCTCGACCGGGCGACCCAAGGCGGTCGGGCAGAGCCACCGCAACCTGACGCACGTGGTGGACAACCAGATCGCCACCCTCGACCTGCGTCCGGAGGACCGGCTCAGCCTGCTCGCCTCCTTCAGCTTCGACGCGGCCATCCCCGACCTGTACCCGGCGCTGCTCACCGGCGCCGCCGTCGTCCCGGTCGACCTGCGCCGCCACGGGCTGGCGTACGCCGCCGAGCAGTTGGCCCGCAACGGCGTCACCATCTACCACTCCACCCCGACCGTCTACCGCTACCTGCTGGAGACCCCCGGCGTCGAGCGGCTGGACCGCGTCCGGGTGGTTCTCCTCGGCGGCGAGCAGGCCGGCTACGCCGACGCCGCCCGCGCCAGGGGGCGCTTCGCGCCGGGGTGTGTCCTGGTCAACGGCTACGGGGCCACCGAGATGACCTTCGCCGCCCGGTACGCGCTGCCCCTAGCCGACGTCGACCCCGCCGCCACCGGCCCGCTGCCGATCGGCACCGCCCTGCCCGGGTACACGCTGCGGCTGGCACCGGACGGGGAAATCGTCGTGCGTGGCCAGCACCTCGCCCCCGGCTACCTCGACCAGGACAGCGACCGGTTCGGCCACGACCCCGACGGCGTGCCCGTGTACCGCACCGGCGACCTGGGCGAGCTGCTGCCCACCGGCGAGCTGCGCTGCCTCGGCCGGCTCGACCGACAGGTCAAGGTGCGCGGGTTCCGGGTCGAGCTGACCGAGATCGAGGCCGTGCTCGCCACCGAGCCGGGCATCGCCGAGGTACGCGCCATCGCCCGTGACGGCGAACTGCTCGCGTACGTCCGGCCGGCCGGGGCGCCGGTGGACCCGGCCGCGTTGCGGGCCGCCCTGGCCCGGCAACTGCCCGAGTACGCGCTGCCCCGCGCCGTGGTGCCGGTCGCCGAGTTCCCCCTGACCGTCAGCGGGAAGGTCGACGAGCGGGCGCTACCGGACCCGGCCCGGGCCGTGCCGCCCGGCGACCGGCCGGCCACGCCAACCGAGCGGGTCGTGCACGACATCTGGTGCGCCGTGCTGGGCCGGGACGCGGTCGGCCGTACCGACAGCTTCTTCGACGTCGGCGGGCAGTCCCTGCTGCTCGGTCAGGTGCAGCAGCGGCTGGCCGAACGGTTCGGTGTGTCGGTGCCGCTGCTGCGGCTCTTCGACCACCCGACGGTCGCCGCACAGGCCCGGCTGGTCGACCCGCCGACACCGGCGACGCCTGCGACCCCGCCGGTGGTCACCCCGGCCCCGACGATGCCCGCCGCGCCACCGACCGCCCCCTCCGCCACGCCGGTCGGCGCCCGCGAGTACACCGGCGACGAGATCGCCGTGGTCGGTCTCGCCGGCCGGTTCCCCGGCGCGCCGGACGTGGCCACCTACTGGTGGAACCTGTGCGCGGGAATGGACGCCATCCACGACCACACCGACGAGGAGTTGGCCGCGCTGGGCGTCGGCCCGGGGCTGCGCGCCGACCCCCGGCACGTCAAGGCGACCGGCCGGCTCGACGGTATCGCCGACTTCGACGCGGAGTTCTTCGCCTTCGGCGACCGGGAGGCCGCCCGTACCGACCCGCAGCACCGGCTGTTCCTGGAGACCGCGTGGGAGGCGCTGGAGGACGCCGGGCACGACCCGGCCCGGTTCCCCGGCCTGGTGGGCGTGTACGGCGCCACCTCCGTCAACCGCTACTTCCTGTTCCACCTCATGGACAACCCGGCCGTGGTCGGCGACGTCGACCCGGACGACTGGGAGGCCCGGCTGGTCGGCCGGCAGCTCACCGACCACCTGCCCGGCCAGGTCGCGTACCGGCTGGGTCTCACCGGGCCGGCGGTGGCGGTGCAGAGCGCCTGCTCCAGCTCGCTGGTCGCGGTGTGCCTCGCCGCGCAGAGCCTGGCCGACTACCAGTGCGACATCGCCCTGGCCGGTGGGGTGAGCGTGACCTGGCCCCGGCACCGGCACACCCCCGGCGGCCTGGCCTCACCCGACGGCCGCTGCCGGGCCTTCGACGAGGCCGCCCAGGGCGCCGGCTTCGGCTCCGGCGTCGGAGTGGTGGCACTGCGCCGGCTCGCCGACGCGCAGGCCGACGGCGACCGCGTCCTCGCGATCCTGCCCGGTTGGGCGGTCACCAACGACGGCGCCGACCGCGCCGGGTACGCCGTCCCCGGCCCGGCCGGTCAGGCCGCCGCGGTGGCCGGCGCGCTCGCCGCCGCCGAGGTCGCCCCCGGCGAGGTCCGCTTCATCGAGGCGCACGGCAGCGGCACCCCGCTCGGCGACGCCATCGAGGTGGCCGCGTTGCACGAGGTCTACCAGGGCGCGGCGCCCGCCGAGAGCTGCGCGCTCGGCTCGGTGAAGACCAGCATCGGTCATCTCGACGCCGCCGCCGGCATCGCCGGGCTCATCAAGGCGGTGCTCGCCGTGCAGCACGGCGTCATCCCGCCGAACCTGCACTTCACCCGCCCACACCCGGAGATCGACCTGGCCGCCGGCCCGTTCTACGTACCGACCAAGGTGCGGGACTGGCCGGACGCGCCGCGCCGGGTGGCCGGGGTCAGCTCGTTCGGGCTGGGCGGCACCAACGCGCACATCGTGGTGGAGCAACCGCCGCCGGCCGAGCCGGTCGACTCCGGGCCGGCCGGCGCGCAGCTGCTGCCGGTCTCGGCGCGTACCCCGGTGGCGTTGCGGGCGGCGCTGACCCGGCTGCGGCGGCACCTGGCCGGCACCGGCCCGGCGCTGGCCGAGGTCGCCGCGACGCTGGCCCTGGGCCGCCGCGAGTTCGGCTGCCGGGCCGCCGTGATCGCCACCGACGCGGCGGGGGCCGTCGCCGCACTGGACGAGCTGCTGGCCACCGACGCCCGGGTGGCCGGTCCGGCTGGAGCGTTGCGCGAGCTGGCCGCCGACTGGGTGGCCGGCCGCGACCTGGACTGGACGACGCTGCACCCGACCGGCGACATCCGGCGAACCTCGCTGCCCACCTACCCCTTCCAGCGGCAGCGGTACTGGATCGACCCCCCTCAGAAAGGTGTGCGGTGAACTGGTTCCTCTCCGCCGGCAGCCGCGATCCGGCACCGGTGACCCTGTTCTGCCTGCCCTACGCCGGCGCCGGCGCCAGCGCGTTCCGCCACTTCCCGGGGCGCTTCGGCCCGCACATCCAGGTGCTGCCGGTGCAGCTGCCCGGTCGGGAGAACCGGATCAGCGAGGACCCTCGCTTCCGGGTGCTCGACGTGGCGACCGCCATCGCCGAACGGGCTGACGGCCCGTACGCCCTGTACGGCCACTCGATGGGCGGCCGGCTCGGTTTCGAGGTGGTCCGCGAGCTGCGCCGCGCCGGGCTGCCGCTGCCCCTGCGGCTCTATGTCGGCGGCGCCCGCGCCCCGCACGTCACCGAGCCCAGCGCCTTCGACGGGCTGTCCCGCGTGGACGACGACGAACTGCTGCGCCGCCTGCGGGCGGGCGGCGGGCTGCCCGCCGGGGTGCTGGAGCATCCCGAGCTGGTGGAGCTGCTGCTGCCGCTGCTGCGGGCCGACTTCGAGCGGGTGGACGGCTACCGGTACCGGCCGGAGGAGCCGCTGCCGGTGCCGATCGTGGCGTTCAGTGGCCGTACCGACCGGGCGGTGACCCGGGAGCAGAGCGCCGCCTGGCGGGAGCACACCAGCGCTGGTTTCACCCTGCACGAGCTGGACGGTGGGCACTTCTTCCTGCACGACGCGCTACCCGAGCTGGCCGCCGCGATCCGCGCCGACCTGACCGGCGCGCTCACCGCCGAGCCGGCCGCCCACCGGCACCCGCCCGCCGCGTCGGCCCACGGGCACCGGGTGCCGCTGGGCGACACCGGCTGGTCGGTGTGGCGGGACGCCATCCTGCGCAGCACCGGCTTCCCGGCCGACGGGCTGATGACGCTCTCCGCCCCACAGGCCGCCGCGGCCGCCGACGAGTTGCTCGCCACCGGCGTCGGGGCCGAACTGTTCGACAAGGAGTTCGCCGAGGCGGTGACCACCGCCAGCCGGCGGATCACCGAGCTGGCCGCCGACCCGCTGCTGCGCGAGGCCGTCACCTGGCAGAACCGGGGCGCGTTGATCGCCCTCGACGGGCTGGCCCGTACCGGCGCGGACGCTCCTCGCAACGTCCGCAGGCGCGACCGGGAACGCGCCCTGCTGAGGTACTGGCAGCGCTACTGCGGCAAGAACGAGACCGTCGGCTTCTTCGGCCCCAGCTGCTGGGTCACCCTCGACCCGGAACTGCCGGTCGCCGCCCAGGTCCGCCCCGGCGCGGCGCTGACCCGCCGCCGCTGGGTGTGGTTCGAGTCGTGGGCGCTGACCGCGTACGCGCAGCGGATCGGCGCCGACCTCGCGGTGCGCCAGTGGTGGGCACCCCGGCTGGCGCCGCAGCTGAGCCTCACCGGCCGGGAGGTGCGCCGGCCGGGCCGACCGCCCGTGCCGTTGTCCCCGGTCGAGGCGGCGCTGCTCGCCGCCGCCGACGGTCACCGCCCGGCGCGTGACCTGGTCACCGACCCGGCCATCGGGCTGCGCCGGCCGGAGGACGGGTACGCGCTGCTCGACCGGTTGGTGGAGCGGGAGCTGGCCACCTGGGACGCCGCGCTGCCGGTGAGCCCCGCCGCCGAGCAGGTGCTGCGGCAGCGGATCACGCAGATCGGCGACGCCCCGGCCAGGGCAGCCGCCCAGGCCGGCTTCGACCGGCTCTGCGCCGCCCGGGACGCGGTGGCTGCCGCGGCCGGCGACCCGGACCGGCTGCGCGTCGCACTGGACGCACTCGACGAGACGTTCACCGACCTCACCGGGCAGCCGGCGCAGCGCCGGGCCGGGCAGATGTACGCCGGCCGGACGCTCTGCTACGAGGACACCAGCCGGGACCTGGACGTCGTCTTCGGCAAGCCGCTGCTGGACGGTGTCGCCGCGCCGCTGGCCGTGCTGCTGCGGGCCGCCCGCTGGCTGGCCGGTGCGCTCGACGAGGCGTACGGGGCGGCGTTCCGGGGCCTCTACGAGGAGCTGCGCACCGAGGCCGGCGACGCCCCGGTGGCCCTGTCCGACCTGTGGTTCCTGATGCAGGGCCTCTTCTGGGGCAGCGGGCCGCGCCCGGTCGACGCGGTGGCCGCCGAGTTCGCCGCCCGCTGGGCCGGGCTGTTCGGGCTGGCCGACCTGCCCGCGGGCAGCACCGACGTGCGGCTGGACGTGGCCGACCTCGCCGCCCGGGTCGAAGAGGTCTTCCCGACCGTCGGGCCGGGCTGGTCCAACGCTCGGCTGCACAGCCCCGACCTGCAGATCTGCGCGGCCGACGCGGACGCGCTGGCCCGCGGCGACTACACCGTCGTGCTGGGCGAGCTGCACGCCGCATGGTCGTCGTTCGACTGCCAGGTGTTCACCCCCTCGCATCCGGACGTCGAGCGGCTGCGCGACGCGCTGGCGGCCGACCTGGGCCCGCACCGCATCCGGCTGCTGTTTCCCACCGACTGGCCGCGGCGCACCAGCAGGGTCGCCGAGGCGCTGATCGGCCCGACCGACCGGCAGTTGGCCTTCGCGCCCGCGCCGAACGCCGAGCCGGAGCGGCTGCTGCCCACCGTGGCGTTGACCGTGCTGGACGAGGACGGCCGGCTGGTGGTCGCCGCCGCCGACGGGCAGCGCTGGTCGCTGACCGAGGTCTGCGCGGGCCTGCTCAGCGCGCACGCCGTGGACGGGTTCAAGCTGGTCGCGGCCGCGCCGTACACCCCTCGGATCACGCTGGACCGGTTGGTGGTGGCCCGGCAGACCTGGCGGACCACCGTCGGTGCCAGTGGCCTCTGCACGGCGACGGGGGAGAAGGCACGCTTCCTCGCCGTCCGGGACTGGCGGCGCCGGTTGGGCCTGCCGGAGCAGGTGTACGTCAAGCTCGGCACCGAGACCAAACCGTGCTTCGTCGACCTGAGCAGCCCCGCCTTCGCCAACATGTTCTGCGCGATGGTCCGGGCGGCGCGCCGTGACGGTGGCGACGACACGACGGTGGTGGTCAGTGAGATGCTGCCCACCGCGCAGGACGCCTGGGTGCCCGACGCGGCCGGCCAGCGCTACTTCAGCGAGCTGCGGCTGCACATCGTGGACGAGTCGGAGCCCGTCCGATGAGCCACCTGCTGCCCCTGGGCGACACCGGTTGGTCGGTGTGGCGCGACGTGGTGCTGCGCACCGCCGGTTTCCCGGCCGACGGGCTGGACGCCTTCACCGCACCGGACGCCGCTGCCACGGCCGACGCGTTGCTGGCCGGCGACACCACCGTCGAGCTGTTCGACAAGGCGTTCGCCGAGGCGCTCGCCGACACCTCGGCCACCGCCAACCGGATCGCCGCCGACCCGCTGCTGCGCGAGGCGGTCACCTGGCAGAACCCGGAGATGCTGATCGCCCTGGACGGGCTGTTGCGCACCGACCCGGCGGTGCGCAACGTCCGGCGGCGCAAGCGCGAGCTGAGCCTGCTGCGCTACTGGCAGCGATACTGCGGCAAGGCCGAGACGATCGGGTTCTTCGGCCCGGTCTGCTGGGGCGCCATCGACCCCACCGACCCGGCGACCCGCCTGTGGCCGGGGCCGGAACTGGTGTCCCGACGTGAGGTCCACTTCGAGGCGTGGGCGCTGATCGCGTACGCCGACCGGCTCGCCGACGACCTGGCCGTCCGCCGCTGGTGGCCGCCGGCGCTGCCGCCGCACCTGAGCGTCGTGGGCCGATGGCTGCACCGGCCGCTGCACCCGCCGGTGGAGCTGTCCGCCCTCGACGCGCGGCTGCTGGCCTCCTGCGACGGGCGTACCCCGGCCGTGCGGCTGGTCGAGCGGGTCCGCGCCGACGACGACGCCGGGCTGCGGACCGACGCCGACGGATTCCTGCTGCTCGACCGGCTGGTCGATCGCGGCCTGTTGACCTGGGACGCCGGCCTGCCGATCAGCCCTCGCGCCGAGCAGGTGCTGCGGGAACGGCTGGCCGCGATCGGCGACCCCGCCCTGCGCGCCGAGGTGACCGCCGGGTTCGAACGGCTCTGCGCGGCCTGCGACGAGGTCGCCGCGAGCGCCGGAGACCCCGACCGGCTCGGCGTCGCGCTGGCCGCCCTGAACACCGAGTTCACCGCCGTGACCGGGCGCGCCGCGACCCGGCGGGCCGGTCAGATGTACGTCGGCCGCACGATCGCCTACGAGGAGAGCGCCCGGGACCTCGCCGTCGCCGTGGGCGCCGACGTGCTCGACGCGCTCGCCGCGCCGCTGGCCGTGGTGCTCCGGGCGGCCCGCTGGCTGACCGCCGAGATCGGCGCCGCGTGTGAGCGCGTCCTCGCCGAGCTGTACGAGGAGCTGCGTACCGACGGGCCGGTGCGGCTGGCCGACGTCTGGTCGCTGGCCCAGGGGCTGCTGCTCGCCCCGGACGGGCCACTGGCCGCCGCCGGGGCCGCCTTCACCGCCCGCTGGGCCGAACTGTTCGGCCTGGCGGCACTGCCACCCGGGCGGCCCGAGCTGCGGCTGCGCAGCGAGGACCTGGCCGAACGGGCGCGCCGGCTCTTCCCGGCGGAGTCGCCCGGCTGGCCGTCGGCCCGCATCCACAGCCCCGACGTGCAGGTCAGCGCCGTCGACCTGGCCGCGCTGAACCGGGGCGAGTTCCTGCTGGTGCTCGGCGAGCTGCACCCGGCGTACGCCACCTTCGACAGCGCCGTCTTCGTGCCGTTCCACCCCGACCCGGTGGCGTTGCGCGCCGGCCTGGACGCCGACCTCGGTCCCGCCCGTCTCCGGGTGCTCTACCCGGACGGCTTTCCCCGGGTCACCACCCGCACCACCCACGGCCTGACCGGCCCCGCCGATCGGCAGCTCGGCATCGACACCGCCCGGGGCGGCGAGGTCGACCGGCTGGTCCCGGCGACCGGGGTACGGGTCGTGCCCGACGGCGACCGTTTGGCGGCGGTGCTGCCCGACGGCAGCCGCTGGCCGCTCATGGAGGTCTTCGCCAACCTGCTCGGCTCGCTGCTGCTGGACGCGTTCAAGCTGCTCGACCCGGCGCCGCACACGCCGAGGATCACCATCGACCGGTTGGTCGTGGCCCGACGCACCTGGCGGACCACGGTCGGCCAGAGCGGCCTGGCCGGGGTGAGCGGGGAGGCGGAGCGGTTCCTCGCGGTGCGCCGGTGGCGAGCGCGGCTCGGCCTGCCCGAGCGGGCGTTCGTGAAGGTCGGCACCGAGGTCAAGCCCTGCTACGTCGACCTGACCGGCCCGCTCTACGCCCAGTCGCTGTGCGCGATGGTCGACGCCGCCGCCCGCAGCGGGCCCGACGTGACGCTCGTGGTCAGCGAGCTGCTGCCGGCACCGACCGACAGCTGGGTGACCGACGCGTCGGGCCGCGCCTACGTCAGCGAGCTGCGCCTGCAGATCACCGATCCGAGCAGCTACCCCGGGGGGAACGGGTGACCGACATCCTGTCCATCAGCGCCGTGCGGGGCGAGCCTCTGCCCTGGCCGGACGCGACGATCGCCGAGCTGGTGGTGGCGCAGGCCGCCCGCACCCCGGACGCGGTGGCGGTGCGCCAGTGGGACCGCCGGCTCAGCTACGCCGAGCTGCTGTCCCTGGCCGCCGGCGTGGCCGCCGCGCTGCGCGCCCGGGGCGTCGGCCGGCAGACCCGGGTGGGGGTGTGTGGCGCCCGCAGGCCCGAGCTGGTCGCCACCGTGCTGGGGGTGTTGCTGGCCGGCGGCTGCTACGTGCCGCTGGAGCCGGGCGGCCCGCGTCGGCGGTTGCGCGGGATCGCCGCCGACGCGGGCGTGTCCCTGGTGGTCGGCGACGCCGCCGAGGCGGAGTTCGGCGACGCGCCCGGCGTGGAGGCGGTCGGGCTGCCCGGCCCGGGTATCCTCGCGCCCTGCCCGGCCCGCCCGGGTGACCCGGCGTACGTGCTGTTCACGTCGGGTTCGACCGGCCGGCCCAAGGGGGTGCTGACCAGCCACCGCAACGTTGTCGAGTTCGTGACCGGCGTGGTCGCGCTCACCGGAGCCGACGCCGGCGTACGCACTCTCGGCATCGCCTCGCTGGGCTTCGACGCGGCCACCATGGACCTGTTCGTGCCGCTGCTGCTCGGCGGCTCCGTGCAGTTGCTCGCCGTCGAGGACCGCTCCGACCCGGTCCGGCTTGCCCGGTTCATCGCCGAGCACGAGGTCAACTGGGGCTTCATCACGCCCACCGTGCTGTCCATGTTGGACCCCGCGGAGCTGCCCGGTTGGCGCACGGTGTTGTGCGGTGGCGAGGTGGTGCCGGCCGCGCTCGCCACCCGCTGGGCACCCGGCCGGCGTTTCCTCAACGGCTACGGCCCCACCGAGACGACGGTGCTGGCGGTCAGCGGCCCGTTGAGCGCCACCGAGACCGACCCGGTGCCGATCGGCCGGCCACTGCCCAACCACCGGGCGTACGTGGTGGACGCCGAGCTGGACCCGGTGCCACCGGGCGAGACCGGTGAGCTGCTGATCGGCGGCCCAGGGCTGGCCGACGGCTACCTGGGTCGGCCGGCGCTGACGGCCGAGCGGTTCGTTCCGGACCCGTTCTCCGGGCTACCGGGCGAGCGGTTGTACCGCACCGGCGACCTGGTGCGCCACGACCCGGACGGCCGGATCGTCTACCTCGGCCGGGCCGACCGGCAGGTCAAGATCCGTGGGCAGCGCATCGAGCTGGGCGAGGTGGAGGCGGTGCTCGCCGACCTGCCCGGAGTGACCGGGGTCGCGGTCGAGGCGGTGCCCGGCCCGGCCGGCGTCGAGCTGGTCGCGTTCCTCAGCCCCGCGGACGCGCCCGACGACGCCCGGCTGCGCGCGTACGCCGGCAGTCGGCTGACCGCGGCGATGCTGCCGGCCCGGGTGCTGCGCTGCGCCGCGCTGCCGGTCAGCCCGGTCAGCGGCAAGCTGGACCGGCCGGCGCTGCGCGCGTTGGCCGCCGCCCGCCCCACCGCCGACGCTGCCACCCCCGCAGGCGGGTCGGCCGTGCCGGACGGGTCCGTGGCGGCGGCGGTGGCCGGCATCTGGACCCGGCTGCTCGGCACGGCACCCGAGCCGGAGACCGACTTCCTCGCCGCCGGGGGCAACTCCATCGCGGCGATGCGCCTGGTCGCGGCACTCCGCGCCGAGCTGGGCCGACAGGTCGACACCCGCGAGGTGTTCACCCAGCGCACCTTCGGCCGGCTGGCCGAGCGGGTGGCCGCCGCTCCGGTCGGCGCCGACGGATTGAGCACCGGCAACCCGCCCACCCTCTCCCCGCCGCAGCGTCGACTCTGGTTCGTCGACCAGCTCGCGCCGTCGAGCGCGCCGTACAACATCGCGGTGGCGCACCGCCTGCACGGCCCGCTGGACACGGCCGCGCTCGGCGTGGCGCTGCGGGCCGTCGCCGAGCGGCACGACGTGCTGCGCTGGCGGATCCCGCAGACCGCCGGGGTGCCGTACGCGGTCTGCGCCGAGCCGACCGACGTGGCGGTGCCGGTGGTGGACCTGACCGGCAGCGCCGAGCCGGAGGCGGAGCTGGCCCGGATGCTCGCCGCCGGCGCCGCGCACCCCTTCGACCTGGCCACCGGGCCGCCCTGGCAGGTGACCGTCTACCGGCTCGGTCCGGCCGAGCACGTGCTGGCCGCGACCTGGCACCACGCCGTCTTCGACGGTTGGTCCGAGCGGGTCTGCTACGAGGACCTGGCCGCCGGTTACGCCCGGGCGGTGGCCGGGCAGCCGCCGTCGCTGCCGGAGCTGCCCGCCCGCTACGCCGACTACGCGGTGTGGCGTGCCGAACGGGACCGGCTGCGCGGCGCGACCGACCTGGCCTGGTGGACCGCGCACCTGGACGGCGTACCGACCGTGCTGGACCTGCCCAGGGACCGGCCCCGGCCGGCCGTGCAGACCTATGCCGGGGCGGAGGCGGCCGTCCGGCTGCCGGCCGACACCGACCGCGCGGTGCGCGAGCTGGCCGAGCGGCGCGGCACCACCGTCGCCGCGGTGCTGCTGGCCGCCTTCGGTGAGCTGATCGCGCGGCTCACCGGCGGCGACGACCACGTGCTCGGCGCGATCGTCGCCGACCGTCGGCTGGCCGCCTTCGACGACGTGATCGGCTTCTTCATCGACACGGTTCCGGTGCGGGTCCGTACCGGCGGTGCGAGCTTCGCCGAGCTGGTCGACCGGTGTGCCGGGGAGCTGCACGAGGCCACCGCCCATCCCGGGGCGCCGCTGGAACGCGTCGTCGAGGCGCTGGGCGTCGGCCGGGACACCGCCCGCGCGCCGCTGGTGCAGGTGCTGTTCAACGTGCTCAACTTCGCGCCACCCCGGCTGACCCTGACCGGTCTGACGGCCGAGCCGGTGCCGGTGCCCAAGCCGGGCTCACCGTTCGACATCACCGTCTACGTGGTGCAGCCCGACGGGCGTACCGGCGTGGAGGTGGTCTACAACCCGGACCTGTTCGACGCCGGACGCATCGACGACCTGCTCGCCGACCTGGCCGAGCTGGTGGGCGCGCTGGCCGCCGCACCGGACGCCCCGGCCCGCGAGGTGGCCGCCGCGCTGCCCCGCCCCACCGTGCGGGTGCCGCAGCTCGGCGCGATGACGGTGGCCGGTGGCGACGCGGTCGGCCCCCCGGCGGGGTTGATGCCCGCCGGTCCGGACGGGCTCACCGAGACCGAGGAGCTGATCGCCGGGATCTGGCGGGAGGTGCTGGAGCGCGACCAGGTCGGGGTGACCGACAACTTCTTCGACATCGGCGGGCACTCCCTCGCGCTCGCCGCCGTGCACGCCCGGCTGACCGCCGCGACCGGTCGGTCCATCAAGATGCTCGACCTGTTCCGCCATCCGACCGTCCGGGCGCTCGCCGCCAGCCTCGACGGCGCGGCCGACCGGCCGGAGCTGGCCCGGGCCGCCCTGCGCGCCGCCGCCCGCCGCAGCCGTACCCGCCGTATCCCTCCCCGCCGCCCCGGCGGCACCGCGTGACGAAGGACAGCCTGATGAGCAATCCGACCACAGTCGACCTACCCGACGACGCCTCCGAGCTGCCCCACGAGGGCATCGAACCGATCGCGATCGTCGGCCTGGCCGCGCGCCTGCCCGGCGCGGCCGACGTGCACGAGTTCTGGCGCAACCTCGTCGACGGGGTGGAGTCGGTCACCGAGCTGACCCGGGAGGAACAGCTGGCCCGGGGCGCGAGGATCGAGGAGGTCGACGACCCGGGCTGGGTCAACCGCGCCCCGCTGGTCGACGGCTACGACGAGTTCGACGCCACCCTGTTCGGGATGACCGCCCGGGAGGCCGAGCTGACCGATCCGCAGCACCGGCTGTTCCTGGAGTCCTGCCACACGGCGCTGGAGGACGCCGGCTACGACCCGGCACGCTACGACGGCGCCGTCGGCGTGTACGCGGGCACCGGCGGCAACACGTACCTGCACCGCAACGTGCTGCGCAACCGGCGGGTCGGCGGCAACCCGCACGGCGCGGTCTCCATCGCCACCGGCAACTCGCCGAACTACGTGGCCACGAACGTGTCGTACCGGCTGGACCTGCGCGGGCCGAGCATGACCGTGCACACCGCCTGTTCCACCTCGCTGGTGGCGTTCCACCTGGCCTGCGAGGCGCTGCGCAACGGCGAGTGCGACATGGCCCTCGCCGGTGGTGTGAACATCGAGCTGCCGCACGTCGGCTACCTCGGCATGGACGGCTTCACCTCACCCGACGGCCGGTGCCGCCCGTTCGACGCCGACGCCAACGGCACGGTGTGGGGCAGCGGCGTCGGGGTGACCCTGCTCAAGCGGCTCTCCGACGCGATCGCCGACGGGGACGCCATCCGCGCCGTGGTGCTCGGCAACGCCATCAACAACGACGGCGCGGGCAAGGTGGGTTTCACCGCGCCGAGCGTCGACGGGCAGGTGGCCGCGATCGCCCAGGCCGTCGCGATGGCCGACGTCGACCCGCGCACCATCAGCTACGTCGAGGCGCACGGCACCGGCACGGCGATGGGCGACCCGATCGAGGTGGCCGCGCTGTCCGCCGTGTACACCCGGGACACCGACGATCGGGGCTGGTGCGGCATCGGCTCGGTGAAGTCGAACATCGGCCACCTCAGCCAGCCCTCCGGCATCGTCAGCGTGATCAAGACGGTGCTGGCGATGGAGCACGGGCTGATCCCGCCGACGATCAACTTCGAGACGCCGAATCCGGCTGTGGAGTTCGCCGACACCCCGTTCTACGTGGCGAACACCCTCACCAAGTGGGACGCCGACGGTGGGCCGCGCCGGGCCGGGGTCAGCTCGTTCGGCATCGGCGGCACCAACGCGCACGTGGTGCTGGAGGAGGCGCCGGCGGCGTACCGCACCGAGCGGCGGGTGCGGCCGGCGCACCTGCTCCAGGTCAGCGCGGCCACCCCGAGCGCCCTGGACGCCGCGGTGCAGCGCCTCGCCGCCCACCTGGACGGCACGGCCGACGCCGGGCCCGCGGACCTCGCCGACGTCGCGCACACCCTGCTCGTCGGCCGTCGCGCCCACCCGCACCGCCGCGCCGTGGTGGCCACCGACATCCCGACGGCCGTCACGGCCCTGCGCGCCCCGGTGCGCGGACCACGCGGACCGCAACCATTGACCACCAGTCCCGCCCCGACAGTGGCGTTCCTCTTCTCCGGCCAGGGCGCCCAGTACGCCGGGATGGGCGCACAGCTCTACGCCGAGCAGCCCCGTTTCGCGGCGGCCGTCGACGAGTGCGCCGAGCTGCTCCGCCCCCACCTGGGCCTGGACCTGCGCGACCTGATCCTCGGCCGGGACCCGGCGGCGGGGGAGAAGCTCACCGAGACCCGCTACACCCAGCCGGCGCTGTTCACCGTCGAGTACGCCCTCGCCGTGCTCTGGCAGGCCACCGGAGTCCGCCCGGCCGCGATGATCGGCCACTCCATCGGCGAGTACGTCGCGGCCACCGTGGCCGGTGTGCTGACCCTGCCGGACGCGCTGCGGGTGGTCGCCGCCCGGGGCCGGCTGATGCAGTCGCTGCCCGCCGGGTCGATGCTCGCCGTCGCGTTGGACGAGGCGGTCGTCGCCGAGTTGCTGCCCGAGGGGCTCTCCGTGGCCACGGTCAACGGCCCGGGCACCTGCGTGGTGGCCGGCGAGACGGCGGCCGTCGAGGCGTTCGCCGCGACGCTGAAGGGCAAGTCGAAGGTCCTGCGCACCTCCCACGCGTTCCACTCGCCGATGATGGAGCCGATCCTCGCCGAGTTCACGGCGCTGATGGGCACGGTGCCGCTGCATCCGCCGAGGGTGCCGTTCCTGTCGAACGTCACCGGCACCTGGATCACCGCCGAGCAGGCCACCGATCCGGCGTACTGGGCGGGGCACCTGCGCCGGCCGGTCCGCTTCGGCGACTGCGTGGCCACCCTGCTCGCCACGGGCACGTGGCAGCTCGTCGAGTGCGGCCCCGGGCGGCAACTGGCCAACCTGGCCCGGATGCAGGTCGCGAAGGGTACGCCGGAGCAGCGCCCGCTCACCCCGCTGGGCAGCCTGCCCGCCGCCGGGGAGAGCACCGGAGACCTGGCCACCCTGCTCGGCACCGCCGGCGCGCTGTGGTGCGCCGGCCTGCCGGTGCGCGTCGACGCCGACCCGACCGCCCGGCGGGTGCCGCTACCCACCTACCCGTTCGAACGCCGCCGGTACTGGATCGACCCGGACCCGGTGCAGCCGGCCACCGCCGCCGAGGTGGAGTCCGGGCCGCGACCGCTGTCCGAGTGGTTCGCGGTGCCGGTCTGGCGGCAGGCCGCGTCGCTGCCGCCGGCCGGGCCGCTGGGGCGTTGCCTGGTGCTGACCGCGGGTCCGCGCGGCGACGCGTTGGTCGCCGGCCTGCGGTCCGCCGGCGCCGAGCCGGTGCCGGTACGCCCCGGCGACTCCTTCGCCGCCGCTGACGGTGGCTACCGCCTGCGCCCCGGCGTACGCGCCGACCACGACGCGCTGGCCGCCGCGCTCACCGCCGACGGCGTGCCGCCGACCCGGCTCGTGCACGCGTTCACCCTGGACGGCGCGCCCACCGGCACCGACATCGCGGCCACCTGGGCCGCACAGGAGCTGGGATTCTTCAGCGCCCTGCACCTGGTGCAGTCGTTCGCCGGCGCCGGGCTGACCGGGGAGGAGGGCGACCTCGCCCTGGATCTGGTGACCGCCGGCACCGCCGACGTACGCGGCGACGACCTGCGCCGCCCGGAGCACGCCACCCTCGCCGGGTTGGCCCGGGTGCTCCCCGCCGAGCTGCCCGGGCTCACCGTCCGGCTGGTCGACGCGGACCCGACCGGCGACGACACCGGGGCGCTGGTCGCCGAGCTGCGCCGCCCCCGGGAGCCCGAGGTGGCCCTGCGTGGCGGCCGCCGCTGGGTGGCCGACGTCGAGCAGGTGACGATCGACGCCGAGGGGGAGCCGGGCGCGTTGCGCGACGGCGGCCGGTACGTGATCACCGGCGGTCTCGGCGGCATCGGCATCACCCTGGCCGAGGACTTCGCCACCCGGGCCCGGGCGAAGCTGGTGCTGCTGGCCCGGTCCGGGCTGCCGGAGCGCGACCGGTGGGACGACCACCTCGCCGTGCACGGCGACGACCGGGCCGGTCGGGCCATCGCGGCGATCCGGCGGATGGAGGCGGCCGGGGCCGAGGTGCTGGTGCTCGCCGCCGACGTCACCGACCCGACCGACCTGCGCCGGGTCCGCGACGCAGCGACGGCGGCGTACGGCGGCGTCGACGGCATCGTGCACGCGGCCGGCCTGCCGGGCGGCGGGATGGCCGAGGTCAAGGAGCGGGCCCAGGCCGAGCGGGTGCTCGCCCCGAAGCTCGCCGGCACGCTCGCCCTCGCCCAGGTCTTCGGTGACCTGCCGCTGGACTTCGTGGTGCTCTGCTCGTCCATCACGGCGGTGGTCGGCGGCTTCGGGCAGGTCGACTACTGCGCGGCCAACGCGTTCCTGGACGCGCACGCCCGCTCCGGCGCGGGTTGGCGTGCCCCGGTGCTGTCGCAGAACTGGGGCGGCTGGGCCGAGGTGGGCATGGCGGTGGAGACGACGGCGCCGGCCGGGTTCCGGGCCGCCGGCCGCGACACGGTGACCAGCGGGCTCGACCACCCGGTGCTCACCACGAAGGTCACCGGGCCGGCGCAGACGGTGCTGCACGGGCTGGTGTCCGCCAGCACCCACTGGCTGCTCGACGAGCACCGGATCGGCGGCGTGCCGGTGGTGCCGGGCACCGCCCACCTGGAGTCGGTGCGGGCCGCGGTGGCCGCCGCACTGCCCGCCCCGGGGCCGGGCGCGGCCGTCGAGCTGCGTGACGTGGTGTTCCTGGAGCCGTTCGCGGTGCCCGAGGGCACCGTCGCCCAGTACCGGGTGGAGCTGACGCCGGCCGAGGACGGCGGCACCGACTTCGCCGTGCGGAGCCTCGCCGGCGGCCGGTTGCGTACCCATGTGCGCGGCGCGGCCGGCTGGACCGCCGAACCGGCCCCGCCGGCCCGGCCGGTGACCCCGGCCGGGCGGCGGGTGGACGACGACGCGTCGTTCGGCCGGGGACGGACCAGCATGCTCTCCTTCGGCCCGCGCTGGGCCGCGCTGGGCGAGCACCACCTGGCCGACGGCCTCGAAGTCGCGGTGGTCGAGGCGCCCGCCGCGGCCGTCGGTGACCTGCCCGCCTGGGGCCTGCACCCCGCCCTGCTGGACGTGGCGACCGCGTTCGGCCGGGGTCAGGGCAGTGGCACCTACCTGCCGCTGTCGTACGGCCGGATCGTGGTGCGCGGGCCGCTGCCGGCCCGGTTCACCAGTGAGCTTCGGCACCGGGCCGGCGGCACGGACGAGGTGGTCACCGCCGACCTGTCGCTGCGCGACCCGGACGGCCGGGAGCTCGTCGCGATCAGCGAGTTCGTGCTGCGCCGGGTCGACCAGGGTGCCGTCACCGGTGGCCTCACCGAGGCGTCCACCGTGGAGGCCGCCCCGCCGGCCACCACCGAGGACATCCGGCCGGTGGACGGTGCGGAGGCGTTCCGCCGCAGTCTCACCGCCGGCCTCGGTGCCCAGGTGGTCATCGCGACCCGCACGGTCGACGACATCCGGCGCCGGGCCGGCCGGGTCACCACCGACAACCTCACCGGGGACGACGTGGTCTCCGGTCCCGCCCCTTCCGGCCCGGGGGTCGGCGGCGCCGCACCGGGCACCGAGCTGGAGATGACCATCGCCCGGGTCTGGCAGGACGGGCTCGGGGTGGCCGAGGTCGGCGTGGACGACGACTTCTTCGCCCTGGGCGGCAACTCCCTGGTCGCGGTGCAGCTGATCGCGGCGATGCGCAGGGCGACCGGCGTGAAGCTGCCGATGCGCAGCCTCTTCGAGACCCCCACCGTGGCCGGGCTGGCCGCCCGGATCGAGGACATGCGCGCCACCACCACCGACGAGCCGGCCAGCCCGGCGCAGATCCCCGCCATTCCGCGACTGCCCCGCGCGTGACGAGAAATCAGGAGTAGAGAGCAATGAGCGACACGATCGCCACGCTGCCCGTCGTCGTCGAATCCGACGGCCGGGCGCTGACCGAGCTGATCACCGAACGCCGCGCCGAGCTGCGCGCGACTCTCGCCGAGCAGGGCGGGCTGCTGTTCCGGGGCTTCGACGTGGGCGGAGTCGACGGCTTCGACCGGGTGGTCCGGGCGCTGTCCGGTGAACCGCTGACCTACACGGAGCGGTCCTCACCGCGGCACGCCATCAAGGGCCGGGTGTACACCTCGACCGACTACCCGCCGGACGAGGAGATCTTCCTGCACAACGAGAACTCGTACCAGGCGCGCTGGCCGTTGACGCTGTTCTTCTACTGCATCACCGCGCCGCAGACGCTGGGCGCCACCCCGCTCGCCGACATCCGCCGGGTCTACCAGGAGATCGACCCGGCCGTACGGGAGGAGTTCGTCCGCCGCCGCTGGATGCTGATGCGCAACTTCCACGAGGACTTCGGCGCGAGCTGGCAGCACGTGTTCGGCACCGACGACCGGGCCGAGGTCGAGGCGTACGCGACGGACAACCGAATCAGTCTGGAGTGGGTGGGCCGCGACGGTCTGCGCACCCAGGCGGTCCGCGACGCCGTACACCACCGCCCCGGCTCGGACGTTCCCCGCTGGTTCAACCACGCCACCTTCTTCCACGTGAGCAGCCTGGCCAAGGACCTCCAGGAGGGGCTGCTGGCCATGTTCGGCGCCGACGGGCTGCCGTCGAACACCTACTACGGAGACGGCGGCGAGATTCCCGCCGACGTCATGGACCACCTGCGCGCCGCCTACCGGGCCGCCAGCGTCCGCTTCGACTACCAGCGTGACGACGTGCTGGTGGTGGACAACATGACCGCCGCGCACGGCCGCGAGCCGTTCACCGGCCCCCGCAAGATCGCCGTCGCGATGGCCGAACCGCACACCCCCGACACCGATGGAGCACAGTGATGGCCGAACCCCGATTCCTGGTCGTCCGCAACGACGAGGAGCAGTACTCGATCTGGTCGGCCGACCGGGACCTCCCGGCGGGGTGGCACGACGCCGCGTTCGCCGGCACCCGCGCCGAGTGCCTGGAGCACATCGACACGGTCTGGACCGACATGCGTCCCCGCTCGGTACGCGAGGCGACATCATGACCAGAGAGTGGACCTTCCCCGCCTCCTTCGCCCAGGAGCGGGTGTGGACGGCCAACCAGCTCGACCCCGGCTCGCCGGTCTACAACGTCTCCGCGCCGTGGCGGTTCCCGGCAGGCGTCACCGCGACCCAGGCCGTCGAGGTGCTCGGTCAGGTGGTCGCCCGGCACGAGTCGCTCCGCACCCACCTGCGGATGGTCGACGGCGCGCTGGTGCAGGTGGTCCGGGCCGCCGAGCCGCTGGAGGTGCCCGTGCTGGACCTGACCGGGCTGCCCGACGACGAGCAGGTGCGCCGTCACGCCGAGACGATGGCCGAGCTGGCCCGGACCCCGATCCCGCTGGACGCCCCACCTCTGTGGCGGGCACGGCTGGTCCGCTTCTCCGGCGACCAGCTCCGGTTGCAGTTCGTGGTGCACCACGCGGTCTTCGACAGCCACTCCGCGGTGCTCTTCAACGCCGAAGTGGCCGCGTTCACCCGGGCCGCGCTGACCGGCGCGCCCGCGGACGTGCCCGAGCTGCCCATCCAGTACGCCGACTTCGCCGTCTGGCAGCGCGACCAACTCGCCGGCGAGGAGTTGGACCGGCAGCTCGCCTTCTGGCGCGACCACCTGGCCGGCGCGCCGGCGGTGACCGGTCTGCCACTGGACCGGCCGCGCCCCGCCCAGCTCGGCTTCGCCGGCGACGAGGTGCGCTTCGACCTCCCCGACGGGCTGCTGGACCGGGTCGGGCAGCTCGCGGCGGGCACCTCCGCCACGCCCTACATGGTGCTGCTGGCGGCCTTCGCCGCCCTGCTGTCCCGGATCTCCGGTGACCCCGAGGTGGTCGTGGGCGTCTCCACCGCCGGCCGGGACACCGCCGAGCTGACCCCGTTGATCGGCATGTTCGTCAACCCGGTCGCGCTGCGGTGCGACCTGACCGGCGACCCGAGCGTGACCGAACTGCTCGGCCGGGTGCGTACCGGCCTGGTGGACGCGATGGAGCACGGGCAGACCCCGTTCCAACGGATCGTCGAGGCGGTCGCCCCGCAGCGTGACCCGTCGGTGCAACCGGTGTTCCAGACCGCGCTGAACCTCATCCCGGACTCCGGTCTGGACCCGGTGCCGCTGGGCACCACCAAGGACGACCTGGCCTTCGACATCACCGGCGGCACCAGCCGGCTGGTCTACCGCACCGACCTGTTCGACCGGGCCACCGCCGAGACGGTCGTCGCCCGCTACCTGCGGCTGCTCACCGCCGCCGTCGCCGATCCGGCGACGCGGCTGTCCGCGTTGCCACTGCTCGACGACGCCGAACGCGACCTGCTGCTCACCTGGACCGGCACCGGCGACGAGGTGGCCCCGAGCACCGTGGTCGCCGAGGTCGAACGGCAGGCCGCCGCCACACCGGCCGCGACCGCCCTGATCTGCGACGGGGTGGAGCTGAGCTACGCCGAACTGGCCGCCCGGGCCAACCGGCTGGCCCGGCTGCTGGTCGACCGTGGCGCCGGCCCGGAGACCCGGGTCGCGCTGCTGCTGCCCCGCTCGGCGGAGCTGCTGGTGGCGATGCTCGCGGTGCTCAAGGCCGGCGCGGCGTACCTGCCGGTGGACACCGGCTACCCGAAGAACCGGATCGGCTACCTGCTGACCGACGCGGAGCCGACGCTGGTGCTGACCACCGCGCGGACGGCCGCGCTGGCTCCGGCCGACGCGCTGCTGCTGGAGCCGACGACCGCCGCCGACCTGGACGACACCGACCTCACCGACGACGACCGCCGCGCGCCGCTGCGCCCGGAGCACCCGGCGTACGTGCTCTACACCTCCGGCTCCACCGGCCGGCCGAAGGGCGTGGTGGTCGAGCACCGCGCGGTCGCGGCCTACCTGGCCTGGGCACGGGAGACCTACCCGGGCCTGGCCGGCACGGCGCTGCTGCATTCGCCGGTCTCGTTCGACCTGACGGTGACCGGGCTGCTCGGCCCGCTCACCGCCGGCGGCACGGTCCGGCTCGCCGGCATCGACACGCCGGGCGCCCGGGCCGGCGGACCGCCGACCTTCCTGAAGGTCACCCCCAGCCACCTGCCGCTGCTCGACGCCGCGCTGTCGCCCACCACCGACCTGGTGATCGGTGGGGAGGCACTGGCCGGCGAGCAGTTGGCCGGCTGGCGGGCGGCGCACCCCGACGTGGCGGTCATCAACGAGTACGGCCCGACCGAGGCGACCGTCGGCTGTGTCGCGGCCCGGATCCCGCCCGGGCAGCCGGTGCACCCCGGGCCGGTGCCGATCGGCCAGCCCACCTGGAGCACCCGGGTCCACCTGCTCGACGCCGCACTGAACCCGGTGCCGCCGGGCGTGGTCGGCGAGCTGTACGTCGCCGGCGCGCAACTGGCCCGGGGCTACCTGCGGCGCCCGGCGCTCACCGCCGAGCGCTTCCTGCCCTGCCCGTACGGGCCGCCGGGGGAGCGGATGTACCGCACCGGTGACCTGGCCCGTTGGCGGCCCGACGGCACGCTGGACTATCTGGGCCGCCGGGACGACCAGGTCAAGATCCGGGGGATGCGGATCGAGCTGGGCGAGATCGAGTCGGTGCTGCGCGCCCGTCCGGACGTGGACGCGGCGGCGGTCGTGGTCCGCAGCGACAGCGGCGAACCGATGCTGGTCGGCTACCTGGTCGGCACGGTCGACGAGACGGCACTCGCCGCCGAGCTGGCCCTCGACCTGCCCGCGCACCTGGTGCCGGGCGCGTTCGTCCGGTTGGACGCGCTTCCGCTGACCCCGAACGGCAAGCTGGACACCGCCGCGTTGCCGGCGCCGGCCGCCGCCTCCGACGGTTTCCTCGCCCCGCGCACCGACGCCGAGGCGCTGGTCGCCGAGGTCTACGCCGAGATCCTCCAACTGGAGAAGGTCGGCGCGCTCGACGACTTCTTCGCCCTCGGCGGCAACTCGCTGCGCGGCATGCGCGCGATGGCCCGCATCCGCGCCGAGGTGGACGTGGAGCTGCCGATGCGGGCGCTGTTCAGCAGCCCGGTGGTGGCCGACCTGGCCGCGCAGATCGAACAGCGGATCGCCGCCGAACTCGACGAACTCTCCGAAACCGAGGTCGCCGCCTTGCTCGCGGCGGAGAAGGACATCCCCTCATGACCGACGTGAAGGACGCGGCCCGCGACGCCGCCCGACAGGCGCTGATCGCCCAACGGCTGCGCCGCCGGTCGGGCGGCACACCCGCCTCCCGGATCACCCCGCGCCCGCCGGACGCGCAGGTGCCGCTGTCGTACGCCCAGGAGCGGGTCTGGTTCATGGACCAGCTCGCTCCGGGCGAGGCGGCGTACCACATCGCGGTGCCGCTGCGGGTGCGTGGCCCGCTCGATGTCGCGGCGCTGCGCCGCGCGCTGGCCGATCTGACCCGGCGGCACGAGTCGCTGCGCACCCGGTTCCCGGCCGACTCCGACGGGCGGCCGACGGTGGTGCTCGACGACGCGGTCGAGGTGCCGTTGACCGTGGTCGACGCCGCCGACGAGGCCGCCGCGCAGGCGCTGGTCGACCGGGCCGCGGCGGAGCCGTTCGACCTGGCCGGCGGGCCGCTGCTGCGTGCCCTGCTGATCCGGCTGGCGCCGACCGAGCACGTGCTCTTCCTCGGTCAGCACCACATCGTCGGTGACGGCTGGTCGGTGGACGTGCTGCTGCGCGACCTGATCACCCGCTACCGCGACGGTGAGCTGCCCGCCCTGCCGGTGCAGTACGGCGACTTCGCCGTCTGGGAGGCGCGGGAGCTGGCCGGCCCGGTCGCCCGCCGCCACCTGGACTGGTGGAAGGAGCGACTGGCCGGGATCACCCCGCTGGAGCTGCCCCTGGACCTGCCGCGCCCGGCCACCCAGACCTACCGGGGTGACTTCGTCGAGTTCACCGTGGACCGGGCCGCCACCGAGGGGCTGCTGGCCCTGACCCGCTCCTACGGCGGCACGCTGTTCATGACGCTGCTCGCCGCGTACCAGGTGTTCCTGGCCCGGCACGCCGGGCAGGACGACTTCGCGGTCGGCGCGTCGGTCGCCGGCCGGTCGGCACCGGAGCTGGAGAACGTGGTCGGCATGTTCGTCAACATGCTGCCGATGCGCGCCGAGCTGGCCGGTGACCCGACCTTCGGTGAGCTGCTGGAGCGGACCCGGCGTGCGGTGCTGGACGGGTTGGAGCACGCCGAGGTGCCCTTCGCCCGGGTGGTGCACGAGCTGGGGTTGCCCCGCGACGTCAGCCGCTCACCGGTGTTCCAGGCGATGTTCGTGTTGCAGAACTACGAGATGGGCCGGTTCGACGGGGTCGCCGAGGACGCCGGGGTCGGCTTCGAGTGGCATCCGATGGAGCTGCGTGCCACCCGCTTCGACTTCGAGCTGCACGCCGTCGAGACCGGTGACGGGCTCTGGGGCAAGCTGGTCTTCAACACCGACCTGTTCACCCGGGCCACCGTCGAGCGGATGGCGCACCGGCTGACCACCCTGCTGCGCGCCGTGGTGGCCGCCCCGGACCAGCCGGTCTCCGCGCTGGACCTGCTGGCCCCCGCCGAGCGGGAGCTGCTCGCCGGCTGGAACGACACCGACGGTGACTTCCCCCGGCAGCAGATCCTGCACGCACCGATCGAGGAGCGGGCCGCCCGTACGCCGGACGCGGTCGCGCTGCGCTTCGCCGGCCGGTCGACGACGTACGCCGAGCTGAACGCGGCGGCGAACCGGGTCGCACACCGGCTGCGGGCCTCCGGAGTGGGCCCCGAGACCCTGGTCGGGGTCTGCGCGGAACGTTCCGTCGAGCTGGTCGCCGGCCTGCTCGGCGTGCTCAAGGCCGGCGGCGCCTACCTGCCGCTGGACCCGGAGTACCCGGCGGACCGGCTGGCGTTCATGGTGACCGACGCCGCCGCACCGGTGGTGCTCGTGCAGGAGCACCTGCGGGACGTGCTGCCGGCGACCGACGCCACCGTGCTCGCCCTCGACGACGAGGCGGTCTGGGCCGGTCAGCCGACGACCGACCCGACGCCGACGGCCGGCCCGACCAACCTCGCGTACGTCATCTACACCTCCGGCTCCACCGGGCGTCCCAAGGGTGTGCCGAACACCCACCGGGGCATCGTCAACCGCCTGGACTGGATGCAGCGCACCTACCGGCTCGGCGCCGACGACGCGGTGTTGCAGAAGACCCCGGCCAGCTTCGACGTGTCGGTGTGGGAGTTCTTCTGGCCGCTGCGCGAGGGCGCCCGGCTGGTGCTGGCCGAGCCGGGCGGCCACAAGGACGCCGGCTACCTTCGCGACCTGCTGATCTCCGAGCGGGTCACCACCGCCCACTTCGTACCGTCGATGCTCACCGTCTTCCTCGCCGAGGACGGCGTCGAGGCGGTCACCGCCCTGCGCCGGGTGATCTGCTCGGGCGAGGAGCTGCCGCTCGCCGCGGCCCGGGACTTCACGGCCCGGCTGCCCGCCTGCGGTCTGCACAACCTGTACGGCCCGACCGAGGCGGCCATCGACGTCAGCGCGTGGGAGTGTGACCCGGCGCTGCTGGGCGAGCTGACCAGCGTGCCGATCGGTGCACCGATCAGCAACCTGCGGCTGCACGTGCTGGACCCCCGGGGCAACCCGTGCCCGGTCGGCGTCGCCGGTGAGCTGCACATCGGCGGGGTCGGGCTGGCCCGGGGCTACCACCGCCGGCCGGCGCTGACCGCCGAGCGGTTCGTGCCGGACCCGTTCGCCGCCGAGCCGGGCGCCCGGCTCTACCGCACCGGCGACCTGGCCCGCTGGCGCGTGGCACCCGGCGACCCGGCCGGTGGGGTGCTGGAGTTCCTCGGGCGCATCGACCACCAGGTCAAGCTGCGGGGGCTGCGCATCGAGCTGGGCGAGATCGAGAGTGCGCTGCGCGCCCAGCCCGGGGTGACCGAGGCGGTGGTCCTGGTCCGCGAGGACACCCCCGGCGACAAGCGGCTCACCGGATACCTGGTGGGCTCGGCCGACCACGACGCGGTCAAGGCGGCGTTGAAGGAGACCCTGCCCGAGTACATGGTGCCGGCCGCGTTCGTGACCCTGGACGCGCTTCCGCTGACCCCGAACGGCAAGCTGGACCGCAGGGCGCTGCCCGCGCCGGTCGTCACCCGCGCCGCGTCCGTGGCTCTGGTCGAACCGCGCGACGACACCGAGCGGCTGCTCGCCGGCATCTGGTCCGACGTGCTCGGGGTGGACACCCTCGGCATCGACGACGACTTCTTCGACCTGGGTGGGCACTCGATGCTCGCCACCCAGGTCGTGGCGCGGATCCGCAAGGCCGAGCACGGCGGGCGGCCGGTCGGCGTCATGGACCTGTTCCAGCAGCGGACCATCCGCGACCTGGCCACGTTCATGTCCGGCGGCGGCGAGGCCGACGGGCCGCGTCGGTTGCTCTACGAGCTGACCAAGCCGATCCCGGCGGCACAGCGGGTCATCACGTACGTCTGCGTGCCGTACGGCGGCGGTAGCGCGATCGTCTACCAGCCTCTCGCGGACGCGTTGCCGGCCGGACACGCGCTCTGGTCCCTCGCGATCCCGGGGCACGACGTGGGGCTCACCGAGGACGCGCTGCCCTTCGACGAGCTGACCACCCGGGTCGCCGAGGAGATCCTGGAACGCGTCGAGGGTCCGCTCGCCCTGTACGGGCACTGCGGGGTCGGCAGCGCGATCGTCGCCGAGGTGGCCCGGAAGGTGGAGGCCGCCGGCCGGGATCTGACGGCGCTCTACATCGGCGCGATGTTCCCGTTCGCCCGTCCGAAGGGGCTGTTCGCGACGGTCCGTACCCGCCTGGAGAAGCTGCGCAGCAACCGGCACTACGCGAGCTGGCTCAAGTCGATGGGCGTCGACACCGACGAACTCGACCCGGAGCAGGCCGACCGGATCATCAGCAACATGCGCGCCGACTCCCGGGCCTCGGAGGAGTACTTCACCGACCTGCTCGACCGGCGCGCGGTGAAGCTGCGCGCTCCGATCATCTCCGTGGTCGGCTCGGAGGACCCGGTCACCGACTACCACACCGAGCGGTACGCCGAGTGGCAGTTCCTCAGCGACCGGCTGGCGCTGGTCGTCCTCGACCAGGCCGGGCACTTCTTCCTCAAGTACCGGGCGCAGGAGCTGGCCGAGATCGTCACCCGCGTGCACCCGGCGCTCCGCGCCGGCGACGTCGGGACGCTGACCCCGCAGGCACGCGGCGAGGAAGCCGGGTGGGCGGTGGCCGACACCCGCGGCGTGGACGCCGTCGTCGGCCCGGAGCAACCGGTGGTCCGCCCGAGCATGGCCCGCTTCGTGGCGGTCACCGCCGGGCAGTTGGTCTCCACCACCGGCTCGGCGCTGACCGCGTTCGCCCTGCCGATCTGGCTGTTCACCCGCACCGGCTCGGTCGCCAACCTGGGCCTGCTCTGGGCCCTGGCGCTGGTCTGCGGGGTGCTGATGCTGCCGGTCGCCGGCGCGATCACCGACCGCGTCAGCCGACGCAAGATCATGATGATCGCCAGTTGCAGCGCCGGCTCGATCCAGCTGATCCTCGCCGCGCTGCTGTGGACCGACAACCTGTCCCTCTGGCACATCTACGCCCTGGTGGCGCTGAGCCAGGTCGCCGGGTCGTTCCAGCGCATCGCGTTCCAGTCGGCCGTGCCGCAGCTCGTGCCCAAGCGCTACCTGGGGCACGCGATGGGCATCACGCAGCTCTCCAACGGTTTCGCCATGCTGCTGATGCCGGTCTTCGCCGCAGGCCTGCTCGCCGCCATCGACCTCAAGGGCATCCTGTTGCTCGACGTGGTCAGCTACCTGGTCGCCGTGGTGACCCTGTCGCTGGTCCGCTTCCCCGACCTGCTCGGCTGGCGGCCCAAGGAACGGCTGCTGGTGGCGATCGCCAACGGCCTGCGCTACTCGTGGCGGCACCGCGGCTTCCGGTTGATGCTGGGGTACTTCGCGCTGGGCAACATCTTCCTGGCCCCCGCGCTGGTGCTCACCACCCCGCTGGTGCTGTCCTTCGGCAGCGCCACGCAGGTCGCCCAGGTCGCTCTCGCCGAGGCGGTCGGGGCGGTCGCCGGTGGCGTACTCATGGCGCTGTGGGGCGGCCCCCGGCACCGCCGCATGATCGGCGTGCTGATCGGCAACCTCGGCACGGCGGTCGGCTGTGTCCTGGTCGGCCTGGACGCGTCGGTCGCGATGATCTGCGTCGGGGCCTTCTGGCTGGCCATGTCGATGACCACCGCGCAGTCCATCTACGCCACGATCGTCCAGGTCAAGGTGCCGCAGCGCTTCCACGGCCGGGTGTTCAGCCTCAACCAGACCATCTCCTGGTCGACGCTGCCGATCGGCTTCGCGCTGCTCGCGCCGGGGGCCACCGCGCTGTTCGAGCCGCTGCTCGCTCCCGGTGGGGGGCTTGCCGGGTCGGTGGGCGCGGTGATCGGCACCGGGCCGGGTCGGGGCATCGGCTTCGCGTACGTCTGCTTCGGTGCGGCGCTGATCCTCATTACCCTGGGCGGCTTCGCGATCCGGCTGCTGCGCCGCTTCGACCTGGAGGTGCCCGACTCGCTGCCCGACGACCTGATCGGCGCGCAGGAGCGGGAACGGCGGTTGGCCGCCCGCGCCGCGCAGCGCGAGGAGGAGCGGGTGCCCGTGGGGGTGTGAGCTTGGTGGGTCGCCGCGGTGTCTCGCGGGCGCCGCGGCGGCCGTCCCACAGCCCGCCGTCCGGACAGCGTCACTCGTACTCGCGCGCGACGAGGAGCATCTCGGCGACGTCGGCCGCGACGGCGTACGCGAAGTGCGCGAAGTCCACGTGGTCCGCCACCCCTGCGGCCAGTGCGTCAAGATCGTGTTCCACGATCAGACAATCGTGAGCGACGGGGCCAGCACGTCGATGGGCGCGACCGGCACGATGCTCCGCACCGCGTCGGCAAGCTTCGGGTCGAGCGTGATGAGGGCGTCAGCCTGGAGTGTGGTCAGAGCGACGTACTCGGCGTCGAGCGTGTCCGGCCACCCGAGCTGATCGGCGATCTTCCACGCGACGCTCTGCAGGACGCGGTCTCCGAGCAGTCGGATCCGGAGCGCACGCACGTAGGTGAGGTGGCGCTCGGCGTCCTTCCTGGACAGCGTTCCCTGACGGACCGATTGGTAGAGGAGCGACAGCACCTGTGAGCGGAGCAGGCTTGGAGCCACGAGCTGATGCTCATCGGGAATCGCGACCTCGTCGTGCGCCAGACGTAGCGCCACGGCTGGAGTGATCACGTACCTGGCCATCAGGAGCTCCTCCGTCAGGTGTTGGCAGGGCCGGGCCCACCGTACCGAAACGGCGTTCGCCGGCCAGGCCGTGAGCGGGCTGGCAGCTGCGCCGACGCGTTGACACGTCGCCCGTGACGAGCCGTCCGCGCGCGCCCGTTGACAGCATCGCTCGCGTCTCAATACGCTTAACAACATGGTTAAGTGAAGGGGGAGCTTCCGATGGCTGGCACCGATCAGCTCAGCGCGGTGTTCTCGGCGCTGTCCGACCCGACTCGACGGGCGATCATCGCCGAGCTGGCCGAACGCGACGCCACGGTCACCGAACTCACCGCGCCTCTGTCCATCTCGATGCCAGCGGTGTCACGGCACCTGAAGGTGCTCGAGCGCGCCGCGCTCATCTCGCGGTCGCGGTCGGGCAAGTGGCGCGCGAGCCACCTCGAATCTGCCCCGCTACGCGAGGCGGCCGACTGGATCGACCGCTACCGGCGGTTCTGGGACTCGTCCCTCACCCGCCTCGATGCCCACCTCGCCGCGGTGCAGGCCGCCGGACGGGCAACGGACCCGATGGTCGACGACCCCAGGGAGATCGAATGAAGACGGAAACTCCGCAGCTCGTCATCTCGCGTGTGTTCGACGCGCCGCGGGAGCTCGTCTATCGGGCCTTCACCGATCCCGATCACCTCGCGGCGTGGTGGGGCCCGGTCGGCAACTCACTGCCACGCGACGAGATCGAGTTCGACGTGCGCCCCGGCGGCTATCAACGGTGGACGGAGGTCAATGCATCCGACCCCGGCCTTCGCGTGCACATCCACGTCGTCCTCACAGACGTCGCCGACGGCGAACTGCTCGACGGCGTCATGCACGTCAGTGGCCGGCTGCAGGAGGGCATCGAGCCGTTCGAGACGAGACTGCGGGTCGAGTTTCACGACGAGGCTGACGGACGGACGCGACTGGAGATCCGCCAGTGGCTTCCCGAACATCTCGCGCAGCCCAGCGAGGAGGGTTGGCGCCAGGCGTTCACCAAGTTGGACGCCACGTTGATGAATGTCCAGGTTGTTGCAACTGATCATCGAGAGGTAGGGACATGGCAAAGCTGATCTACGTGACGAACGTGTCGCTTGACGGCTACATCGAGGACGAACGCGGCGCGTTCGACTGGTTCCCAATCGGCGACGAGGTATTCGCCTTCCACACCGACCTCCTGCGGTCCGTGGGCACGCTTCTCTACGGGCGGCGTCTGTACGAGGCGATGGCCCTCTGGGAGACCGACGCCGCTCTGGCCGCGCAGTCCGACCTCACGGCCGACTTCGCGAGCGCCTGGCAGGCGGCGAGCAAAGTCGTGTATTCCACGACCCTCGCCGCGGTGTCAACTGCCGACACCCGACTCGAACGCCGTTTCGACCCCGCCGCAGTACGAGAACTGAAGGCCACGGCCAGCAGCGATCTCACCGTGGGAGGTGCCAACCTCGCGACGCAGGCTTTCAAGGCCGGGCTGGTCGACGAGTGCCAGATGATCATCCTGCCCGTTGTCGTCGGCGGCGGCAAGCCAGGGCTGCCGACCGGTATACGCGCCGACCTCGAACTCCTCGATGAGCGCCGATTCCGAAACGGCGTCGTACACCTCCGCTACCGCCCTCGTCAAGGTCAAGTATGAGGAAGCCCAGTGCGACCGGTGCTGTCGGCGCACGTGCGCGCCGTACCTGCTAGGTGATCCCTGTCCGGCCGGACGGCCGGATAACCGGACGCGTAGCCGTGCTGCGTCCGCTAACGTCCCGCCTCATGGCAAGCACCAACCTACGCACTGAACGCCTCGAGCTTCGCCCGGTGCGTGACGAGGACGTCGACCGGATCCTGGAGTACCGCAACCTGCCGGAGGTCACTCGCTGGCTACTGCGCACCGAGGTCGACCCCGCGTCCTTCCGGGCGGCGTGGCGGCGCGCGGCGGAAGACCCCGACGACCACAGCGTGGCGGTGGCCGTGGACGGCGTGGTGATCGGGACTGTCTCGCTTGACGTGGTCGACGGTATGGGTCAGCCCGGCATGCCGCCGTGCACGGAGGCCCAACTCGGTTACATCTTCGACCCGGCGTACGGGGGCCATGGTTACGCAACTGAGGCTGTCACCGTGATGGTGGCGCACGCGTTCGACCGGCTGGGCGTTCGAAGGATCACCGCTGGCTGCTTCGCGGACAACCTCGCCTCGGTGCGGATCCTCGAAAAGGTCGGCATGCGTCGTGAGCAGCACGGCGTCGGCGACTCCTGGCACGCCGAGCTGGGCTGGGTGGACGGCTACACGTACGCCCTGCTCGCCGAGACATGGCGCCACGGGACGGCACCGTAGGGCCGGCGACGGTATTAGAGGGCCGGCCCGTCGTATGGGTCGTGGCTGAGCTGCTGGATGCCGCCCTGCGGGGGCCCGCTGTACGGGCCGGGGAACCCGTCGGCCGGCGGCCTCGTGTGCAGCACCGCGGTCGGTGCGTCGATCATGCCCGCTCCGGCCGGTGCCGTCAGTTGAGTCGCCGCGTGCGGAGCCGGCTTGTCCGGTGGGTTCCGGCGGCGGTTCGCCATCAGGACCAGTGCGCCCAGGCCGGTGGCGACCAGCAGGCCGCCCAGGATGTACGGCAGTGAACCACTGCCCTCGTTGCTGACAGCGTCGAGGGCGGGGGGTGCCGCCGCGGCGGCGCTGGTCTCCGGCTCGAGAGCCTCCTCCGCTGCCGCCGTTGCGGCGGGCGACGGCGGGGTCGTCCCGGGCACGGCCACGGCGGCCAAGGTCAGCCGTACGCTCGCGGTGCCACCGGCGGAGCCCTGTACGGTCGTGCGGGTGGTGCGATAGCCGTCCAGGGCCGCGACGACCGTGATCCGGCCCTCGGCGATCGTCTTCCCGGCGCCCGACCTGATCGAGAACCGGCCGCTCCGGTCGCTCGTCGTACGGTATTCGTGCCCGGCGCTGTCGCGGACGGTCAGGACCACGCCGGCGACCGCCTTGCCGCTGGAGTCACGGACCTGGCCGGACACCCCGTCCACCTCGGACGACGGCTTGTCCGCACCGGGTTGCGGCGCGCCCGCGCCGGGTTGCGACGTGCCCGCGCCGTGAACGTAGACCATCTTGTAGTCGAAGCTGTTCTGCCCGCCGAGCCGTACGGCGACCGAGATGTTGCGACCGGAGATCTCGCCCGCGCTCACCTGGGGCGCGACGAGGGTGGCCTGGAAGTCCTGGCTCTGGCCGGGTTTGAGGTTCGGCTCCGCCCGGCAGCCGGTGGTGCATTGCAGGCCGCCACTGACCACCACGATGGCCGTTTCGGCCCCGCTCCCGTTGTTCGTGACGCGGAACTGAACGCGAACCTTGTCGCCGGGCTTCACGTTCTCCGCCGACACGCTCAGGATGCTGATGGGCGCCGGGGCACCCGCCACCGGTGCCGCGGACACCGCGAGCGTCCCCCCGGTCAGCGCGACCAATGCGGCGACCCGGGCCCATCGGGCACGTAAGCGCGTCGTCACTTCCTACCACCCTCTCCGCGGGCAGGCGACATCGGCCGATGACGCCGCTGGACACTATGCCCTGCCGGGGATGGGTCGCGCGACTCGCGGGCTGGGTGTCCCTTTCGCTGTAGCGAGTTTGTCCTATCCCTGTGCTCCAATCCCGTCATGCATGTCGTCGTCTGCGGCGCACTCGTGGAGAACGGCGAGGTCCTGCTGGTACACCGCAGCCCGACCCGCCGGGCATACCCGGATCTCTGGGATCTGCCCGGGGGGCACGTCGAGGCGGGTGAGTCGGAACTACAGGCCCTCGCGCGTGAGATGCACGAGGAACTCGGCGTTCACATTGTGGCCGAGTCCGCTTCACGGTTGGGCGACTGGCATGCCGGCACTGGTGATGACGCCGTCCACGTGGGCGTGTGGCGAATTGGAGACTGGGTCGGCTCTCCCACCAACGGTGCACCTGAGGAGCATGACGACATCGCCTGGGTCGGGATCAGCGAGTTGGGCGGCCTTCCCCTGCTGTTCGGCGACTTGGCGGCATTGCTTCTTGTGCCTGAGCCTGACCGGCTGCCTCGTCACGACGAAGCACGGACAGCCGCATCGCCGAGCGGTCCGATCCATCGCTGCTCATCGGCAGGAGCGTGAATTGGCCGGCGACGGAGGTGCCGAGACCCAGCCGGTGAAGCGCGCGACGAGGTCTGCCGGCGGGGCGCACGCGTCCAACGTGGCACGGTCGACGGCGGCCTCCTCGCTCAGCGTCGCGAGATACACCAGCAGTTCGGTTGGGTTGGTCCGGTACGTGGCGAGGAGCCGCAGCTTCGCCGGCGAGCACGGCCAGGCGATCCCGCACGCCTGGCAGCGCCAGGTGGGCCGCGAGGGGAGGTGGTTCCTGCGGCGGTTCACACCGTCCCCCGCCCGCTTGTGGCCGGACGGCGATGGCAGGGGAGGTCCGGTCGTGCGGGCGTGCCCTCCAGCCAGCGCAGGCCCGCCGGCATCAGGTACAGCTCGCGCCGGGCCACCGCGTCGCCACTCGGGCCGAGTTCGTAGCCCTCGATCCAGAGCCAGTCGTGGTATGTGTGGCGGTCGGCTAGGACACGGATCACGCGGACGCTGACCGGTCGCGTGAACTGCGGACTGGCCTCGCGGGTCAGCAACAGCACGTCGCCGGATCGGATGGGCCGGCTGGTCATCGTGCGTGCAGTTTCCGGCGGTGTCGCTTCGGTGTCTCCGGCACGGCTGTCCCTCGCATCGGTCGAGTGGAAGGAGGCCCGGCCTCGTGCTCGCCGTCGGGTCGGCCGGGCCCCCGCTACGAACGCGCACGCCGGGCTGTCGCCTCCACCGCTCGCGCCGTCTACGCAGCACCCTGCCGAGGGTTGCCTGACAATCACACAGCGTTAGATGATTTCTTCGGTACGTTCCATTGGCTCCCGAAGGGACGCGGGCATGAACCATGCATTTGTCGCGGCGCTCGCCGAGGCGTGCGAGACGGCCGAGAGTCTGGCCGATCGCATCGGTCTTCACCCGAAGACGGTCGCCCGGTGGGCAAACCCGGGACGTGTCCCGCAGAGCCGACATCGTGCCGAAGTAGCAAAGATTCTCAGGAAGGACGTTGTCGAGCTGTGGCCGGACGTGCTCACCAGCCGCGTACCGGTCTGGTTTCGACCATGGGTGGACATCGAGCGCGAGGCGGTCGCGCTGCGGGCGTTCCAGCTTGCCTGGGTGCCCGGTCTGCTTCAAACCGAGGCGTACGCACGCGCCACGTTCAACGGTCAGTCGCTGACGCCGGACGAGATAGAGGAATCGGTGTCAGCGCGCCTCGATCGGCAGGCGATTTTGACTCGCGAGAGGGGGCCGCTGTTCGTCGCTGTGCTGGACGAGGGCATCATCCGCCGGCCTGCTGCCGGAAATCGGGCACTTATGGCTGAACAGCTTGCGCACCTCGTGGCCTGCGCCGGAATGCCGAGCGTTCAACTTCACGTCGTACCGCAGGACACACCCACATACCCGGGGCTCGATGGGCCGTTCACGCTCGCCGAACTGCCCGACGGGACCCGCGTTGCGCATGTGGACAGTCAAGCCCGCGCGCAGATCATCGACCAGGCTTCCGACATTGCTACCCTGGAGCGGCGGTGGGAGCGTATACGTGGCGAGGCCCTTCCCCGAGGGCGTTCTCTGGAACTTCTCACGGAAGCGGCAAGATCATGGACATGACCGGCGCGCGATGGCGCAAGAGCACGAAGAGCGGTGGCAACGGCGGCGACTGCGTCGAGGTCGCCGACAATCTCCCCGGCGTTGTCCTGGTCCGCGACACGAAGAACCGCGACGGCGGCACCCTGGCGTTCGGCCCGGCCGCGTGGCAGGCATTCGTCGCCCACATCGCTGAGCGGCCGTAACCTAAATCCGACCTGGTGGGTAGAGGCCAACCAACAGCTGCCCGGCCTCCGGGATCGGCGCCGAACTGCCCGGCTGTGGACCGAACACTGGGGTTGCTGCGGCGCTGGTAGCGTGTGTCTGCATTCCAGCCAGCCCGTCGCGGCGGAGTGTTTAGGAGCAATACGTGGTCGTGATCCTCCCCGAGGTTTCCCGCACCCTCAACGAGTACCTGCTCGTGCCGAACCTCACCACCGAGGACTGCACCCCGGACAACGTCGACCTGTCCACTCCCGTCGTGCGGCATCCGGTCGGTGGGGCGTCGCCGCTGCGCATCGCGGTACCGCTGGTCAGCGCGATCATGCAGGCGGTCTCCTCGCCCCGCCTCGCCATAGCGCTCGCGCAAACCGGTGGGCTGAGCTTCATCCACCAGAACCAGACCGTCGAGGCGCAGGCCGAGTCCGTCAGCGCGGTCAAACGCCACAAGGCGGGCTTCCGGCACTCGGACATCAACACGAAGCCGTCCGCGACGCTCGGCGAGGTCAGCCGCCTGCTCAAGGCCGCGGAACGGGACGTCGCGGTCGTCACCGACGACGGCACCTCCGGTGGCGTGTTCGTCGGCCTGATCTCGACCGCCGACTTCCACCCTCAGCGTCACGACCTGAACGACACGGTCGAGTCCCGGATGCGCCCGGCCGACGGTCTGGTCACCGCGCCACCGACGATCTCGCTGTCCGACGCGAACACCCTCATCTGGGACCACCGCCTCGACCTGCTGCCGATCGTCACCGCCGACGGTCATCTCGCGTCGATCGTGCTGCGCCGTGACTACGAGCTGCACAAGCAGTTCCGCAACGAGTCCATCGACGGCGACAAGCGGTTCCGGGTCGGTGCCGGAATCAACACCCGCGACTACCGCGACCGCATTCCCGCCCTCGTCGAGGCCGGCGCGGACGTGCTCTGCATCGACTCCTCCGACGGCCATTCGGTCTGGCAGCAGAAGACGTTGCAGTACGCCGTCGGTGAGCTCGGCGGCGCGGTCCCCGTCGGCGCGGGGAACGTCGTCGACGGCCGTGGATTCCGGTACCTCGCCGACGCGGGGGCCGCGTTCGTCAAGGTCGGTATCGGCGGTGGGTCGATCTGCATCACCCGCGACCAGAAGGGCATCGGCCGTGGGCAGGCTTCCGCGCTCAACGACGTGGTCGCCGAGCGCGACCGCTACGCAGCCGAGACCGGCATCTACGTGCCGATCTGCTGCGACGGCGGGCTCCTCGCCGACTACCACATGGCGATCGCCCTCGCCCTCGGCGCCGATTTCATCATGCTCGGGCGCTACTTCGCCCGATTCGACGAGAGCCCCTCGAACCTCGTCAACCTCGACGGGCAGATGTTCAAGGAATACTGGGGTGAAGGCTCCCAGCGGGCCCGGAACGTCGCCCGCTACGACCAGGGCGAGACCGAGCTGCCGTTCGAGGAAGGCGTCGACGGCTACGTGCCGTACGCCGGCAGCCTCTATCCCAACATCGCCCGTACGGTCGCGAAGCTGCGCGCCACCATGGTGAGCTGCGGTGCCGTCACGCTGCCGGACTTCCACCGCGACGCGACGCTTGTTCAGGTGTCGCAGCAGAGCTACGAGCAGAACGGTGCCGAGGTGCGGTTGCGCAGCGGCTCAGGCGGCAGCTGACAATAGACGGCCGCCCGCCGGACCGGGTGGCCGGCGGGCGTTCGGCGCCGTAGCGGTGTCACTCGCAGAACACCTGCACCTTGGTGTCGGGGTCGTCGACGTCGACGGTGACGTCGTCGAGCTGCTCGATGAGTTCCTCGATGTGCTGCGGCTTGAGCTGGGTCAGGTCGATGGGGACACCTGACTTGTTCAGCTTGGCGTTGACCTCGGTGAGCGCCTGGGGAGGGATGAGGCTCGTGAGCCGGACTCCGGCGCGCAGCAGCTGTAGCGGGACCCGGACGTTGACCCGGCTCGGCCCGTTGAAGTCGTCCTCCGAGTGCATCACCACGCGCAGGTATTTCGGTCGGGTTTTCGCGCGGGGCGCGGCTCCCGGGGGCGACTCGGGCTGTTCCCGTTCGAGGGCGTTGATCAGCCGTTCGGCCTCGTCCGCGGTGATCTTGCCCTCGCCCAGCATCTCAAGAATCTGGCGGCGTTGCTCGTTCACTGGTCGCCCCTCTTCCTTCTCACTCATCTGACGCTGACCAGCACGGCCGTTCGGCCCTGCTCGATCTCGAACCGGCTGCCGGGCAGCGCCCACAGCAGTTGCGCGGTGCCGCGCAGCGCGCCCACCGGGCTGACCCGGAAGACGAGGCAGGCGACCAGTCCGGCCAGCCCGGCCACCAGCAGCAGCGGAGACAGCAGCAGCGCGACCGGCACGACCGGGACGTACAGCCGCAGCCAGCGGCCGTCGCGACGGCGTTGGTGGTACGTCACCAGCTGCGGGATCATCGGGATCGCTCCAGCTCGGCCAGAGCCTCCTGGACGTTGATCTCCCCGCGCCGCAGGCGGTCGACGACGTCGGCGCCGGTGGGCGCCGGGTCGGTGTCGACGAAGTCGAGGTGCTGGGCGATCCGGTTCAGCCGGGACTTGATCGTCGGATAGCTCACCCCGAAGATCCGCTCCATCTCCTTGATCGAGCCGTGCGACCGGACGAACGCGGCAACGAACACCTGGTCGTCGACGCTGAGCTGGGCCAGCTGCGGCGGCTCGAACTGGCCCTCGACCGCGATGCCGCTGCCGGAGAGACGGACCCGCTCGACCACGAACGGCTGCCCCTGCGTCAGGTCGGTCAGTTCCTGCCAGTCCACCCTCGGCTCCTCGCTTCGACAACGCCCGTGCCGCTCATTTGTACCTTGCCATTCTCAAGGACGCAATGTCGAAACCTCAACTTTCTTCATTTGAACATCAAGTATCTGGTTTCCCGGCTCCCGCCGACGATCGCCGTGCGCGCGCCGTGGCAGCATCGACCGACGCGCAGTGGCGTAGGAGCACCACAGGCGGATGACGGACGCCGCGCGGTTGGGAACGGATGGGGACCGACGGTCAGGCGGCGGGTGGGACCACGGACTGAATGCCTCCTGTGTGAGCTACCAAGTCCCGCGTAAGCGACAAATCTCTTAAGACGGAATATCGGTACGTCGAGTGCTGTGCTCACCGGTCCACGGCGTCGGCCTCGGGCAGTTCGTCGGGTTCGGCGACCCAGGCGGAGAAGACCGGCACCCCGTGCCACGGCCCGGTCCCGCCGTCGGAGCGCTTGTCGGTGGCGACCGCCACCACCGCGTACGGGTGGCCGAAGCGCAGCTCGGCGGTGCGGGCGACGCCCTCCGGCGGCAGACTGGTCAGCCCGAACATGCCGGTCACCGCCGCCGCCTCGAAGCCGTACCGGCCGTACCTGGCCATCGCCACCTGCCGCGCCTCGAAATCCCGCACCGGCAGCGCCAGCGTCCTCGCCAGCGTCGCCGACGCGGCCGGGAAGCCCAGCGCCGGAGCGGTCAGGTCGTGCTCGCTGCGGGCCGACCAACAGGGGAGCACCGCGCGGTGCCGCTCCTCGC
This sequence comes from Micromonospora yongxingensis, assembly GCF_052601155.1. NCBI lineage: Bacteria > Bacillati > Actinomycetota > Actinomycetes > Micromonosporales > Micromonosporaceae > Micromonospora > Micromonospora yongxingensis. Next base: position 20,415 of record NZ_JBQXEO010000007.1, on the reverse strand, counting down.
GACCGTCGCGGGCACTGGTCCGTACCCGCTCCTCGTACAGCGCCCACAGGGGAGTGTCGCCGAGCGGCAGATCGAACAGTGAGCGGCGACCGGCAGGTTCACCGCCGTCGGCGGCGCCGGCGCTCATCCGGTACGCGGCCGCCAGCACATCAGCGGGCGGCACCTGCGGTGCGGCGGCCACCGAGACGACCATCAGGCCCGCACCGTTGGCCGCCTGGGCCGGCGCGGCGTGCACGATCACGTCACCGGCCCGCTCGGTCGTCGCGATGGCGCTCCGGTGGCCGTGGCCCGGACTGCGCAGCACCCGGCGCAGCCGGCTCGCCCAGGCGCTGCCCGTTCCGAGAGCGCTGGCCTCGGCCACCTCGAACGGGTCGGCCCACGAGATCCTCGTCGCCAGCGCGCTGGCCAGGGCCAGCACCACGTCCGGCCCGACCCGCAGTGGGAACCTCTCGATCAGGCCATGGGTGTGCTCGCGCGCCCAGGCGTCCAGTCCGGCCTGGTCGGGTAGCGGGCCGACGTCGGTCGTCGCGGGGAGGGCGTCCCGCCAGCCGGTCGACCCGTTGGCGCGCTGATCCGGCCGGTGCCACAGCGCGGTCGCGGACGCGACCAGCGGGTGGGGCGCGTCCAGCAGTGCGCGGGCGACCTCGGCGGCGCTGGTCAGGTCGGTGCCGAGGGCCTCCGCCAGCCCGTCGGCCGCCGGGCGGTCCGCGCCGCCGGTCGCGGTCGTGGCGGCGACCGCGAGCAGCAGCCAGGCACCGAGAGGGGAGGCGACGTGGTGCCGGTCGCCGATCGTGGCGTGCAGCCGCGCGGCGTACCCGGAGAGCGGCCCGTGCAGGTCGGTCGTCATGCCCCCACTCTGCCCGCCCCCGTCCGGTACGGCATCCTCGCCGACCCGGCTCACGACCACAGTTCGAACGGTTCGTCGATCTCCTCACCGGCCAGGAACGGTGTGATCAGCCGGGGGAGCTGGCCGGGGTAGAACCGTTCCCGGCTGTCCACCACCTCCACCAGCGGCCACCAGCGGAAGCCGAAGTAGTCCTCCACCTCGTAGTCGAGCCGCTGCGCCTCGTCCACGTCCGGCCCGGGGCCGGCCAGCCGCACCGCGACGACCACCTCGTCCTGGACGTGGCGCAGCTGACGGTGCAGGAAACTCGCCCGTCGTCGCCAGGTCGGTGCGCCCACCTGGTCCGGGCTCACCGCGATGCCGGTCTCCTCGCGCAGTTCCCGCACCGCCGTGTCGCGGTAGGTCTCCCCGGGATCCATACCCCCGCCGGGCAGCTCCCACCAGGTGCCCAGGCGGGGGTGGTCCGGGTCTCGGGTGTGGAACAGCAGCACCCGGTCGGCGGAGTCGCGGACCACGACCCGCACCGCGCTCCGCTCAAGGATCGGCAGGTCACGCGGCAGCTCAACCATCGGTACGCCCGGCGCCCGCGACCTCGGTGCGACCCAGTCGTACGGAGGTGCCACCGCGCAGCGAATTGGGTATCTCGGCGATCGCGTCCACCCGCTCGATCAGTGCCCGGAGCAGCTCCGGCGGGGCGTCGCCCTCGACCCGTACGTCGTAGCGGACCTCCGTGGACACGGCCGGCTCGCCGGTGAAGTCGCCCCGCACCGTCACCTCGACCCGGTGCAGGTCGAGGCCGGCGGCCCGCGCCTCCCGGAACAGGTCGTTGGAGACGCAGCCGGCGACCGCGAGGTAGAGCAGTTGGCCGCCGTTGAAACCGAGCCCGCCGCCGCCGGCATCCGCCGGCCGGTCCACCACCAGGGTGTACGCCCCGGCGGACCCGAGCGCCGTAACCGCCCCGGGCAGGCTCCTCGTCCGTACCTCAATGGTCACTGCGGCGCACCTCCGTGTCGTCCCGCTGCCGGGCACCAGTCTGCCGCAGCGGCGTCCGCTCCGGCGCCCGGCGCGGCGCCCGGTAGGCTGCCCGCCGTGGCTGGTCTGTTGAGGAATGTGGCGGCGCGCATCTCCCGGGTGGGCGCGGTGATCCCGTCGCCCCGGCGCACCGGGCCGGCCCCGGCTCAGGTGGCCCGCCGGCGCCAGGTGAGCGCGTTGCAGCGACGGGAGCTGACCTACGCCCCGGAGCGGGACGGGCAGGCCGACCCCGGCGAGATCGTGTGGACGTGGGTGCCGTACGAGGACGACCCCCGGCAGGGCAAGGACCGCCCGGTGCTGGTCGTCGGCCGGCACAGCAGGACGCTCTTCGGGCTGATGCTGTCCAGCCAGAGCGAGCGGCACGGCCAGCGCCACTGGTTCGCGCTCGGGCCCGGCGACTGGGACCGGGACAACCGGCCGAGCTGGGTTCGACTCGACCGGGTGCTCACCATGCGCGAGGACAGCATCCGCCGCGAGGGCGCCGTGCTGGACCGGGCCCGGTTCGACCGGGTCGGGCAGGCTCTACGCGCCGGGTACGGCTGGCGCTGACCGCACCCCAGAGCCGGTGGTGGGACGGCCCGTCAGGCCGGCTCGCGGCTGGGACCCACCCCGGCGCCCCGCGCGTCCGGCGGCGGGTACGGCTGCTCGGCGAGCAGCCGGGCCAGGTGGGCGCTGTTGAGCGCCAACGCCTTCGTGGTGCGGCCGGTCGTGTCGGGCTTGGGGCCGGCGTCGCGGTAGTCCGTCTTGTGCAGCGCCTCGCCGACCCAGTAGGTGGCGCCGGCGGCCGGGCAGGTGAAGCCGACCTCGTTGAGTGCCTGCTGCACCTGGCCGATCGTGTGGTGGGCGCCGTCCTCGTTGCCGACGACGGCGACGCCGCCCACCTTGCCGTAGGTGAGCAGACGGCCCTGGTCGTCGGTCTCGGAGAGTTCGGCGTCGAGGCGTTCGAGGACCATCTTGCAGACGCTGGACGGCTGACCGAGCCAGATCGGCGTGGCGATGATGAGGATCTGGGCTGGCAGCAGCTTGGCCCGGATGCCCGGCCACCCGTCGCCGCCGCCCTCGTCGGTCGACACCCCGAACCGCACGTTGTGGTCGACCACCCGGATGATCTCGCCGTCCACGCCCTGCTCGGAAAGCTCGGCGAGCACCTCCCGCGCGAGCTTGTCGGAGCTGGACGGTGCCGGTGACGGCTTGAGGGTGCAGTTGAGCACCAGGGCGCGGATCTTCGCCACGTCGGTTCCTCTCGGCCGCCGGTCGGGATGTTCGCCACCTCGTACCCCGCGCCGGCCCCGATGACACGGAGGCCGGCTGTGTTCTCCGGAAGGGTGTTGACGCAGCCCACTTGAGCTGTATATTCAACCCATCGGTTTATAAGCCAGTTGGTAGAGAGCGACACCATGACAACAGATCCGGTCAGCACCGTGTTCGCTGCCCTGGCCGACCCGACGCGTCGGGCCATCCTGGCCCGGCTGGCGGCCGGCGAGGCGACGGTCAACGAGTTGGCGGAGCCGTTCCCGATCAGCGTGCAGGCGATCTCCAAGCACCTCAACGTGCTGGAGCGCGCCGGGTTGATCGTGCGGACCCGCGAGGCGCAGTGGCGTCGCTGCCGGCTCGACCCGGCGCCGTTGCGCACGCTCGCCGACTGGGTCGAGCAGTACCGCCGGCTCTGGGACGACCGCTACGACACGTTGGACGACTACCTACGCGACCTGAAGGAGAACAGCCATGAGTGACCTCGCCATCGACCTCCCGTCCGACCGGGAGATCACCCTCACCCGTTCCTTCGACGCCCCGCGCGAGCTGGTCTTCGCCGCGCACACCCAGGCCGAGCACCTGAAGCGGTGGTGGGCGCGCGGCAACCCGGTGGACGTCGAGATCGACTTCCGGGAGGGCGGCAGCTACCGCTGCGTCGAGCACGCCGACGACGGCAACGACTACGCCTTCCGGGGCGAGTACCGGGAGATCGTCGCGCCGGAGCGGATCGTGCAGACCTTCGAGTTCGAGGGCATGCCCGGCCAGGTGGCGGTGGAGACGCTGGTCTTCACCGAGCACGAAGGCCGCACCACGCTCACCAGCACCACCCGGTTCGACACCACCGCGCAGCGCGACGGCATGGTCGAGTCCGGCATGGCACAGGGCGCCGCCGCGTCGTACGCCGCGCTCGACCGGCACCTCGCCACCCTGCGCTGACCGGTCGTCGCCCGGTCTAATTCGGTGGGCCGGGCGACCCACCCGGTGGCATGGTGTCGCGCATGATCGAGGACGCGTCCCGGCAGGTTGCCGCCTGGGTCCAGGCAGACTTCGGCATCGAGCTGACCACCATGGACGAGGTCACCCACGGGGCAGACCAGCACGCCCGGCTCTGGCGGGCCGGGACCGCCGACGGCAGCCGGTACGCGGTGAAGGTGAGCGGCGGCGGCACGCCCGCTGGCCTGGTCGTGGCGGCGCACCTCGCCGAGCAGAAGGTGCCGGGCATCCCCGCGCCGCTGCGTACGCACGACGGGCGGCTGTGCGGTGACCGCGAGGGCCGTCGCCTCTCGGTGGTGCCGTGGGTCTCCGACCGGCGGGCGCTCGACGGCCCGATGACCGGGGCGCACTGGCGCGCGTACGGCGAACTGCTGGCCGCGGTGCACGCGGTGCCGGTGACCGACGAGCTGGCGCGGCGGCTGCCGGCCGGCGGCGCGACGTACCCGACGATCGTGGCCGCGACCCGCGCGATGGCCGAGCGGCTGCGCGACCCGGACCCGGCCGACCCCGCCGGCCCGCTTCTCACCGAACTGGCGGCCGTCTGGGCCGCGGCGGCGCAGCGGGTGTCCACACTGGTCGAGGGGGTCGAGCGCCGCTCCGGCGCGCGGCCGGGTCCGGTGGTGGTGTGTCACGGCGACCCACACCTGGGAAATCTGCTGCTCGGCCCCGGCGGGCAGGTCTGGCTGATCGACTGGGACGACGCCGTGCTCGCCCCGCCCGAGTGTGACCTGATGTTCGTCATCGGCGGGGTGCTCGCCTTCGCACCGATCACCGCGGAGCAGCAGGCGGCCGCCCTCGCCGGCTACGGACGGGCGGACGTCGACCGGGCCCGCCTGGCCTGGTTCCTCGCGGTCCGCGCGCTGGACGATCTCAGCGACTGGACCGGGCAGGCGTTGGACACCGAAGTCAGCGCGGCAGACCGGACCAGGGCGGCGGAGATCGTACGGGGACTCGTGTCGCCGGTCGGCCTGGTCACCCTCGCCGACCGGGCGCTGCGTGGCCTCGACCCGCGGGGGTGAGCACGGCCCGGGCGGTGGCGGGGCCTGGACCGCTCAGCACTCGGCCAGGCGCACGCTGTCGACGAGCTGCCGGGGCGAGCGGCTGCCGCCGAGGCTCTTCGCCTGGTACATGGCCGCGTCGGCGCGGCTGAGCGCGTCGGTGAGCTGGGCCGGGCCGGCGACCGGGGCGAGCCCGACCGAGGCGGTCACCTGGACGCTGCCGGAGCCCAGGCGGATCGGGGCGGCGACGGTCTCGCTGAGCCGCCGGGTGGCGTGCTCGATCCAGCGCCGGTCGACGGTCGGGCTCGCGAGCAGCCCGGCGAACTCGTCCCCGCCGAGACGCGCGACGAGGTTGTCCCCGGCGAACCCGGCCAGCCGTTCGGCCACGCAGATCAGCACCTGGTCACCGGCGGCGTGCCCGTACCGGTCGTTGATCTGCTTGAAGTCGTCCAGGTCGAGCACGATGGCGATCAACGGCTGCCCGGCCGCGTCGGTGAGCAGGGTGGCGGCGAGCCGGTAGAAGGCGCGCCGGTTGGGCAGCCCGGTGAGCGGGTCGTGACTGGCGGCGTGCCGCTCGGCGGCGAGTTCGGCCTGGAGGTGCCCGATCTCGGCCTCGGCGCGCAGCGCCCGCCGGCGGAGTTGCCAGGAGGAGAGCAGCGCCCCCGCGGCGCAGATGCCGGAGGCGACAGTCATCGGATCCGGCACGAGCCCTCCCATCGCCGCGACCGCCTCCAGCCTTCGGCCAGCGCGGCGCGCGTGCCGCGTCGGGCCCAGTTCTTCTCCGTCGTTGCCCCAGACGGGGTAACTCAACGTGAACGGATGGGCACCGTTCACGTGCGTTATCATGCTCGCCGTCCGGTGCAGATGCAATAGCAGATGCACGTGCAGCACGGTCCAATGTCGATACCGCACCCCTCGCCGTCACCGCTCCTCCCCACGGGCATCGGCGGGCTCGTGAGCAGAAAGACGCCCTCATGCAGCAGCCAACGAATGGCGTTCCGATCCATCAGTTGCCCCCGCTGAGCTGGCAGAAGAGTCGCCGCAGCAACCCCAGCGGGAACTGTGTCGAACTCGCCGAACTGCCCGGTGGAGCCGGCATCGCGGTCCGCAACTCGCGACATCCGGAGGGGCCGGCGCTGATCTACACCGTGGATGAGATCGCGGCCTTCGTGCTGGGCGCGCGGGACGGCGACTTCGACCACCTGATCAACTGAACGTTGCCGATGGACCATCCCGGCGACGGGACTGATTCACCGCTCCGGAGGAGTACACCTCACTGTCGGTCCATGGCATGCTTACACGTCGGTCGGGCCGGGTGCCCGACCACCGTGGTCGGTATCCGGAGGTCCGCACGTGACGATGGTCCCCGCCGAGGGCGGCCCGACAAGCGGGCCGACCGTTCTGCGCATGCTGCTCGGTGCCCAGCTGCGCAGGCTGCGGGAGTCCAGCGGGGTGACGCGGGAGGGCGCCGGCTGGGAGATCCGGGCATCCGAATCCAAGATCAGTCGGATGGAGCTGGGTCGGGTCGGGTTCAAGGAACGCGACGTGTCGGACCTGCTCACCCTCTACGGCGTCACCGACCAGCAGGAGCGGGACGCGCTGCTCAAACTGGCCCGGGACGCCAACAGCCCCGGCTGGTGGCACCGCTACGGTGACGTCCTGCCCACCTGGTTCCAGTCCTACCTGGGTCTGGAGGCGGCGGCCGCGCTGATCCGCAGCTACGAGGTGCAGTTCGTGCCCGGCCTGTTGCAGACCCGGGAGTACGCCCGGGCGGTGGTGCTGCTCGGGCACGGCGCGGCCGATCCGGCCGAGATCGACCGGCGGGTCGCCCTGCGGATGCAACGCCAGCAACTGCTCCGCCGCGAGCACCCCCCGCAGCTCTGGGCCGTGGTGGACGAGGCCGCGCTGCGCCGCCCGATCGGTGGCCCCGAGGTCATGCGCGGCCAGTTGACCGCCCTCATCGAGGCGACCAAGTCACCCACCATCCGGCTCCAGGTCATCCCGTTCGCCGCCGGTGGCCACGCCGCCGCCGGGGGAGCTTTCACCATCCTGCGCTTCGGCGACCAGGAGCTGCCCGACATCGTCTACATCGAACAGCTCACCAGCGCCATCTACCTCGACAAGCGCGACGACCTGGACTACTACGCCGTCGCCATGGAGCGGCTCTGCGTCGAGGCCGAGCCGCCGGAGCGTACGGCGGACATCCTCGGACGGCTGCTGGAGGACATCTACCCGGCCTGAGCAGTGGCCGCGGGCCGAGTTGACGGCTTCTTCACCCATCTCGACGTGGTCGAGGTGAGCATGTACGGCGCGGTGGCCCGCCTGCCCTGATCCGACGGCACGACGGCTCACCGGCCTCCGCGGGATCGACACGTGGTATTGACCGACGCCGACCGGTCCAGCTAGTCTCTGAATCGATACAGACTGGATCGATACAGAGGGGCGCCGGTGAAGCCAACCCTGCAAGCCGTGGCGGACGCCGTCGGCGTCTCCCGCAGCACCGTGTCCAACGCCTACAGCCGCCCCGACCAGCTCTCCTCCGCGCTGCGCGAGCGGATCCTGGACGCAGCCCGGCAGCTCGGCTACCCGGGCCCCAACCCCACGGCCCGCTCGCTGCGCCGCGGCTTCGTCGGCTCGATCGGGGTGCTGTTCACCTCCCAACTGTCGTACGCCTTCACCGACCCGTTCGCGGTCCGCTTCCTCGCCGGCGTTGGCGCGGCGGCCGAGCGGCACGGCACCAGCATGCTGCTGGTGCCACTGCCACCGGCGCAGACCGACGCCCGGCGGGCCGTGGAGAACGCCGCCGTCGACGGCTTCTGCGTCTACTGCGTCGCCGACGAGGAATGGGCCTTGGACGTGATCCGGCAACGGGGTCTGCCGTTCGTCAGCACCGCCGCCCGAGACGACGCCGGCCCCGACGAACGGTTCGTCGGCATCGACGAGCGGGCCGCCGCGCGTGGCATCGCCGCGCACGTGGCCGGCCTCGGTCACCGCCGGGTGGCCCTGCTCGCCGACTCCGTGGTGCTCGACGCGCCGGCCGGCCCGCTCACCCTGTCCGGGGTGCACGAGGTGGGGCACCCGACGACGCGGGGTCGGCTCGCCGGGTTCGCCGACGCGTTCGCCGAGGTCGGCGTCGAGTGGGCCGAGCTGACCCTGCTCAACGCCCGGAGCAACAGCCGCGAGGCGGCGGCCGTCGCCGTCGCCGGGCTGTTCGACCGGCCCACACCACCGACCGCCGTGCTGGCCGGCTCCGACGTGCTCGCCCTCGGCGTGCTCGACGCGCTGGCCGAGCGGCCGGCCGGCCGGCGCCCGCCGGTCTCGGTGACCGGCTTCGACGACGTTCCCGAGGCCGCCGCCGCCGGCCTCACCACCGTCCGGCAACCGGCCGAGGAGAAGGGCCGGATCGCCGCCGAGCTGCTGCTCGACCCGCCCGTGGACGCCGCAGCCGGTCATGTGCTGCTGCCCACCGCACTCGTCGTCCGGGCCTCCACCGGACCTGTCCCGAGGAGTTGACCATGGAACACTCGACCGGATACTTCGCCGCCCTCGACGCGGTGAACCGACACGTCAACTCGGCCCGCCCGGACGCCCCGGTCCAGGTCGAACGCGTTCGCCCGGCGTTGCTCGCCCCGACCCGGCAGGCCACCGCCGTCGCCCTGCGCCGGCTCGCCGACCGGATCCAGCCGCGACCGCTGCCCACCGTGACCCGCTGCTCGTAGCCTGATCCGGCCAGCGGCACCGGTCATTTCGGTACGCACGGGAGGAGTCGGTCGGGACCAGGCACGCTGGGTGGTCGAGCGGGACACAGCCAGGCAGACTGGTGTGGCCATGTCACCGTTCACGCCCACCCTCCGCCTCCACGACCGCTACGTGCTGCACGAGCGGATCGGCCTCGGCGGCATGTCCGAGGTGTGGCGGGCCGACGACGAGGTGCTCGGCCGACCGGTCGCGGTCAAGGTGCTCGCCGGGCAGCTCGCCGCCGACCCGCAGTTGCGGGCCACCATCCAACGGGAGGCCCGCGCGGCCGCCCGGCTGACCCACCCGCACGTGACCCAGGTGTACGACTACGCCGAGGCGACCCTGGCCGGCGGCGTGGTGGTGCCGTACCTGGTCATGGAACTGGTCGACGGGCACAACCTCGCCGACCGGCTCCGGACCGGGCCGCTGCCCTGGCCGGAGGCGATCCGGGTGGCCGGGCAGATCGCGGCGGCGCTGGCCGCCGCGCACCGCATCGGCGTGGTGCACCGCGACATCAAGCCCGGCAACATCATGCTCACCGACACCGGTGCCAAGGTGCTCGACTTCGGCATCGCCGCCCTCGGTGGGCCGCACCACCCACTCGGCGGCCAGGCCGGCGAGCCCCTGATGGGCACGCCGGCCTACTTCGCCCCGGAGCGGCTGGCCGCCGGCCCGCCGGACCCGGCCAGCGACGTCTACGCCCTCGGTGCCCTGCTCTACCGCACCCTCACCGGGGAGGCGCCGCTGCCCGTGCAGAGCTGGGAGGACGCGCTGGAGGTGCACCGGCGGGGCACTCCGGTGCCGCCGCTGCGGGTGTCCGGCCTGCCGACCGACATCGCCGAGCTGACCGTCGCCTGCCTGGCCGCCGACCCGGCCCGCCGGCCGACCGCCGCGCAGCTGGCGATCCGGTTCGGTGCCGGCCAGCCCGTCGAGCCGCCCACCGAGATGCTGCGCCTCCCGGCGTCGGTCAACCTGGCCCACCCGCCCACCCTGATCGATCGCTCGGCGGCCCGCCCCCACCCCGTGCCCGCCGATGCCGCACCGCGCCGGCGACGGTCACGGCGACCCCTCGCCGTGCTGGTCGCCGCCGGTCTCGCGGCACTGGTCGGCCTCGGCGCGCTGCTCTCCCAGAGCATCGACCCGCCCGACTCGTCGCAGGCCGCCGACACGCCGTCGGCCAGCGCCGCCGCACCGTCATCCACCAGCGGCTCGCCGACGCCGGCCGCACCGTCCTCGCCGCCGCCGTCAAGCAGCAGTCCGGCGCCCTCGACGGTCGGTCAGCAGATGCCGGTCAGCCTGCGACAGGTGACCAACGAGTTCGCCTCCGTGCTCGCCGAGGCGCAGGCCCGCGGCGAGATCGACCGGAGGACCGCCGAGGATCTGCGTGACGACCTGGCCGATCTGAACGGCCGGTCGAAGGACCGCGCCAGGCGCGTCGCCGACCTGCGGGAGCGCATCGCCGAGCTGGCGGACCGGGACCGGGACCGGCTGTCGGCGCGGACGGCCGCCCAACTCGACACCCTGCTGACCCAGGCCGCCCGCTTCTCCACCGGCCGTACGGACGACTGATCCATCCATCAGCGCCGCTGGCATGATGGTCCGATGCGGACGCGGCTGATCTTCGTACGACATGGCGAGTCGGTCCACCACGTCGAGGGGATCGTCGGCGGCCCGCACGGTTGCCGGGGCCTGACCGACCTGGGCCACGACCAGGCGCGCACGTTGGCACGGAGACTCGGCGTGGATCTGGCCGCCGACCGGCCGGCCGCGGTGTACTCGTCCGTGCTGCGCCGGGCCGTCCAGACCGCACAGCCGATCGCCGCGGCGCTGGGCGTCAACGGGGTCGCCGACTGCGGCCTGTGCACCTGGCACACGCCGCCGTACGCCGACGGGCTGCCGATCACCCGTTTCCAGGCGGACTACACGGCCGAGGGCGGGGGCGTGTTCCGGCCCTTCGAGAGGGGCAACGAGAGCTGGGCCGAGCTGGTCGTCCGCGTGAGCCGAGCCATCACCGAGATCGCACACCGCCACCGGGGTGCCACGGTGCTGCTGGTCGGGCACACCGAGACGGTCGAGAGTTCGTTCCACGCGCTCGCGGCTCAGCCGCTCTACCGGGCGTTCGACCTGGGGGTGGCCGCGGCATCGATCACCGAATGGACCACCGACGACGACACCGCCGCCTGGCCGCCGGCCCGCTGGACCCTGCGCCGCTTCAGTGACACCGGGGGTCTGTGACAGCGGGTGAGCCCTACAGCTTGATCCAGTATCGCCGCACCGCGCCGAGATCGGTGTCCCGGATGTCCTCGAGGACCCCGCCGTGGTGCTCGATCGTCCGCGCCGAGGCGACGTTGTGCACCTCGCAGGTCACCAGCACCCGATCGAGGCCGAGCGCCCGCGCCGCACCGAGCATCCGCCCCAACGCCCAGGTCGCCAAACCGCGCCGGCGCGCCGACGGTCGGATGCCATAGCCGATGTGGCCGGCGACCCGCAGCAGGTAGTCGTCGAGCTCGTGCCGCAGCGCGATCCCGCCGAGAACCTGGTCGCCCTCGACGATCCATCGGTACGTGCACCGCACCTGACCGGTGGGCAGCGGCTTCGCGGGGTCCGACTCGTCAGCCAGCAGCCTCACCCAGGCCCCGAACCCGGCGGGCGAGCGCACCTCATCGGAGGGCCGCAACCCGAAACCGTCCTCGTGCAGGCCCGGACCCCACTCGGCGTGCGCCTCCAGCCAGGCGGCGTGCAGGCGGACGGTCGGAGCGATCAGCTCGGGCATGCGGCGACGATAGCCGTTGTCACGGCCACGCCCTGCCGCCTGGACCACCCCGCGGACGACGGTTGTAGTCTCCGCCCTCATGAGCTGGCTGCCTGACGACTTCGTCCACCCCGTCCATGTGCCCGTGCCCGACACGGCGCTCCACCTGCGGCCGATTCGGGAGGCGGACACCCCGCTCGACTACCCGGCCGTGATGGGCTCCCGAGAGCGCCTGTGGGAGATCTTCGGCCCGGCCTGGGCCTGGCCGAGCGAGACGATGACGTACGAGGAGGACCGCGTCGACCTGCTGCGGCACGAGAAGGAGATAGCCGCACACCAGTCGTTCAACTACGCGCTGCTGGACGAGGAGGAGACGGCCATCCTCGGCTGCGTCTACATCGACCCACCCGAGCGCACCGGTTCCGACGGGGAAATCTCCTGGTGGGTGGTGGACGACCTGGTCGGCGGCGAGGTGGAGCGCGCGCTGGACGCGCTGGTGCCGCAGTGGACAGCCGCCGACTGGCCCTTCCAGCAGCCCCGTTTCCTGGGTCGCGACATCAGCTGGCAGGACTGGCTCGCGCTGCCGCGCGTCTCCTGACACAGCACGCCGATTCGTGCCCGTCGGCCGTAGTCTCACCGTCATGACGACAACGCAGACGCACACCCTCGCCGCACCCGGCGTCGACCTGGTCTACGACGTCCGCGGCCCGCTTCCCCCGTCCGGCGGGCACCCCGCGCTGCTGATGATCGGACAGCCGATGACGGCGGAGGGCTTCGGCGCGCTCGCCCCACACTTCACGGACCGCACCGTGGTCACCTACGACCCGCGCGGCCTGGGCCGCAGCATCCGCAAGGACGGCCGATCCGACCACACGCCGCAGCAGCAGGCGGCCGACCTGCACCTGCTGATCGAGGCGCTCGGCGCCGGGCCGGTCGACGTCTTCGCCAGCAGCGGCGGTGCGGTGACCGCGCTCGAACTGGTCGCGACCCACCCCGGCGACGTCGTCACGCTGGTGGCGCACGAGCCGCCGATCAACGCGGTGCTCCCCGACGCCACGGCCGCCGAGCGCGCCCGGGCCGGCTTCTACGAGGCGTACCAGGCGAAGGGCACCGGCGCGGGCATGGCCGCGTTCATCGCGATGACGTCCTGGCAGGGCGAGTTCACCGACGCCTACTTCGCCCAACCCACGCCCGACCCGGCGACGTTCGGCCTGCCGACCGACGACGACGGCACCCGCGACGATCCGCTGCTGTCGCAGAGTTCGTGGGCGATCACCGACTACCGCCCCGACGCCGACCTGCTCACCGCTGCATCGACCCGGGTCGTGGTCGCGGTGGGCGAGGAGTCGGCGGGGACGTACACCGCGCGTACGGCCCTCGGCCTTGCCGCACTGCTCGGCCAGGAGGCCGTGGTGTTCCCGAGCCACCACGGCGGTTTCCTCGGTGGTGAGTTCGGTTACGCGGGCAAGCCCGAGGAGTTCGCGGCGAGGCTGCGCGAGGTGCTGGACGCCGGTTGACCGTCCAGACAGGACTCAGCCGAAGGAGGTGAGGGCGCCGCGCTCGTCGAAGCGGGCCGTGCCGGCCCAGGCGATCTCCCACCGGTTGCCCTCGGGATCGGCGATGTAGGCCGAGCGCCCACCCCAGGACCGGTCGGTCGGGTCGGCCACCACCGATGCGCCGGCCGCGACGGCCGCGGCGAAGGCCGTGTCGACCTCCGCGCGGCTGTCGACGTTGCAGGCCAGGGTGACGCCGGACCAGCCACCGGCCGGATCGGACGCGCCAGGCGCCGCCTCGGCCGCCAGGTCGGGCAGCGGATAGAGCGCGAGCAGGACGCCGCCCAGCAGGAACGCCGACCAGCCGTCGTCACTGGATGGCAGCTCGGGCCAGCCCAATGATCGGTAGAACGAGCGCAGCGCGCCGATGTCGCGCGCGGCCAGGGTCACGACGGACAGTCGAGCGGGGAGTGGGCCCATGCGGCCGATCCTGCCCGAGCCGTACGACATGTCCCTGACCAACGCGATACCCGACGCTGGTCACCGGGCAGCGGTCAGGTCGGCTCGGCAGCCGGGGCCGGGACGGCCTTCTCCGCCCGACGACTCACCTCTTCCCAGCCGGTCCAGGTGTCCATGCGTCGTCGGGAGATGTCGAAGGCGAGGTCGTAGACCATGCTGCCCAACAGGAGCCGCAGCGGCGGGTCGTCGCTGGCGACCAGCGTCATCAACGCCTCGGCGGCCAGCCGTGGTTCGCTGTCGATCGACCCGTCCGCCCACTGCCTCTCCAACTCCGCACGGAGGGAGTCGTAGGCGGCGTCGGGGGTGGTCGCCGTGCTGCTGGTGTAGAGGTCCGTCCAGTAGCCTCCCGGCTGGACGATGGTGACCTTGACACCGAACCCGGCGGCCTCGGCGGCCAGCGCCTCGCTCATGCCCTCCAGCGCGAACTTGCTGGCGCTGTAGAGGCCGGTGCTGGGGAAACCGCCGAGCGCACCGATGCTGGAGATCTGCACGATGTGTCCGCTGCCCTGGGCCCGCATCGCCCGCAGGGCGGCCTGGCTGACCCAGAGCGCGCCGAAGAAGTTGACGTCCAGTTGGGCACGGGCCTCGGCTTCGGTGAACTCCTCCACCATGCCCGCGAAGAGCGCCCCGGCGTTGTTCACGACGATGTCGAGTCGGCCGTAGTGCTGGACGGCCCGGTCGACACCGTCGAAGACGGCCGAGCGGTCGGTGACATCGAGGCGCAGTGCCAGCAGGCGGTCGGGGTGTCGGGCGACGAGATCGTCGAGTGGGGAGATGTCGCGGGCGGCGCCGACAACCCGGTCACCGGCGGCGAGCGCCGCCTCGGTGAAGGCGCGTCCGAGACCACGGCTGGCCCCGGTGATGAACCAGACCCGGGAGGGGGCGGTGCCTGAGGTTTCCATGAGGCTCCTTCAGTCGGGCAAGACGAACCGTACCGTCTCGTTGCTGCATGACCTTACCCGCACAGTGCCGACTGTCAAGACGGACCGTCTCGTCTCTTCCTTGCTAGATTGGACGCGTGTCCAAGAAGGTCGCCCCCGACTCCACCCGCCGCAGCGAGACAGCCCGGCGCGCCATCCTCACCGCCGCCCTCGACCTCGTCGCCGAGGTGGGTTACGCGAAACTCAGCATCGAGGGCATCGCGGCCGCGGCCGGCGTGGGGAAACAGACCATCTACCGCTGGTGGCCCTCCAAGGGTGCGCTGCTGTTCGACGCCTTCCTCGCGCTCACCACGGAGGGGCAGGACGGGCAGGGCGGCGCACTGCCCGACACCGGCGACCTGGCTGCCGATCTGAAGGCGGTCCTACGGGCCACCATCATCGAGCTGGACGACCCGCGCTACGACCAGCCCATGCGTGCCCTGCACACCGAGATCGTCCACGATCCCGTCCTGGCGGCCGACTATGCGAAGCGGCTGGACGAGCCGATGCGGGAGCTCAAGAAGGACCGGCTGCGCGCCGCCCAACGCGCGGGGCAGTTGGCCGAGGACATCGACCTCGACGTGGCCGTCGACATGCTCTTCGGACCGGTCCTCAACCGGTGGCTCCAGCGCACCGGCCCCCTGAACTCCGACTACGCCGACCAGGTGGTCGACACGGCACTGCGCGGTCTCCGGCCGCGCGAGGCGTGACCCGGGCGAGGACCGAACCGGCCCCGTTCCTCAGCCGACCGTGACGCGATCGCCCTCCGCCACCCGGCCGGGCCGGACGACCCGCGCGTACGCGCCCACGCACGGCTGCGGCCCCAGGCCCGGCAGCGGCTCGACCCGGTTCAGCCGCGCAGGCACCCGCAGCGCCCCGGTCTCCCGGGGCAGCGGGCCGTGCGCCAGCGTCGGCACCGCGCAGCGCGGCGTCGGCGCCAGCACGGCCAGCACCAGGCTCGGGCCGATCCGTAGCTCGCGGCCGACCCACCCGTTCTCGGCGAAGGCCTCCCCGGGCGCGTCGAGCACCAGGTTGGGTCGGTAGCGCTGCACCGTTCCGGCGCCGGGCGGAAGGTCCGTGGCGATGCGGTCCAGGGTGGCGGTGGTGACGAGGTGGATCGGAGCGAAGTCGAAGAAGGTGCCCGGCGCGGCCGAGCCGAGCGGGCTCTCGTCCGCCGGGACCTCGTCGGTCCATCCGGCGGCCAGCACCGCGTCCGGGTGGGACCGCAGCAGCGTGGCGTCGGCCGGTACGGAGTCGACCAGCGTCACCGGGCGACCCGCCGCCGCGGAGAGCGCCACGTCGATGTCGGGGTCGACGGTCGACAGCTGCCGACCGTCGGCCAGGGTGATCCGTACCTGATCGGGCGCCGCGCCGGCCGCCCGCAGGGTGAGCAGGGTGCGCCAGCGGTGGGGTTGCTTGGCGCTGGCCACCCGTCCGGTGGCTCTGTCCAGCAGGGCCAGCGCGCGGTCACCCGCGAGGCCCCTCGCGCCCACCTCGGCGGCCGGCAGCCGCTCTCCCAGCAGGGACTTCACCGGATAGCGCCGCAGGTGCACCAGTCGCCCGGAATCCACCACGCCACCCTAGCCGTGCGGGATCGCCGGCCCGTTCACCCGGTGCGGGCGGTCGATTCGAGGCTGGCGCCGACCAGCTCTCCCGGCTCGGATCCCGTCCGGGCGCGCAGCTCACCATGCGGCGTCCAGATGGCCGACCGGCCGGCCGCCTCGGTGTAACCGCCACCGGTCGACCCGGCGAAGCTCGCCATCGCCACCCACACCCCGTGCGTGGTGGCGATCCGGTGGGCCCGCTGGTCCGGCACGGCCACGTCGGTCGCCGACTCCAGCACGCCCGCCGCGTAGACGTCGATGCCGAGCGCGGCGGTCTCCGCCGCGTGCGCGGCGACGCCGGTGTCCTTGCAGATCGCCAGCCCCACCCGCCACCCGTCCACATCGAGCACGGTCGGCGCGTCACCCGGGCGGAACCGGTGGGCCTCCGCGTCACCCAGCCACATCTTCCGGTACGCCACGGTCGCACCGGCCCCGGTCACCGCCAGCGTCGCGATGTGGTCACCGGCGACCGGCGCGCCGGCCAGGGCCAGCGCGCCGGTCTGGGCGCACGCCTCGACCAGCGGCGTCAGTCGGGGGTCGTCGACCGGCACGACCGGGGCGTCCAACTCGTACCCCGTCAGGGACAGCTCCGGAAAGAGCACCACCCGGGCACGGGCCGCGCGGACCGCGGCGGCGTGCGCCCGCGCGTTCGCCGCGACGTCCCGGGGTACGCACAACGGCTGCGCCACCGCGAGCCGCAGCGGGGTGCGGTCTTCCACACCCCCGCGGCTGGGGTCGACCCGCGCGGCCGGGCGGTCGACCTCATGGTCGACTCTCAGGATCACTTCGTAGCGTGGGGGCATGATTCGAACGTCCCACGTCGTGCTCGCCACCGGAACCCCCACCGCTGCGGCCGAACCACCGCAGGATGGAATGGTCGGCTACGTCAGTGACCTGGTGGAACGGCTCGGCGGGCCGGGTGCCGGCCTGGCAGTGGCGCTGGAGAACCTGTTCCCGCCGATCCCGAGCGAGGTGATCCTGCCGCTGGCCGGGTTCGTCGCCGCGCAGGGCCGGATCAGCCTGATCGGCGCGATCTTCTGGACAACTCTGGGCTCGGTGGTGGGTGCGCTGGCGCTCTATCTGATCGGCGCGTCACTGGGTCGGGACCGGATGCGCGCCATCGTGGCCCGGCTGCCGCTGGTGAAGCTCAGCGACGTGGACCGGACCGAGGCGTGGTTCCTCCGGCACGGCGTGAAGGCGGTCTTCTTCGGCCGGATGATTCCGATCTTCCGGAGCCTGATCTCCATTCCGGCCGGGGTGGAGCGGATGCCCGTCACCACCTTCCTGCTCTACACCACGCTGGGCAGCCTCATCTGGAACACCACCTTCGTGCTGGCCGGCTACCTGCTCGGCGACAACTGGCACCTCGTCGAGGGGTACGTCGGCGTGCTCCAGAACGTCGTGATCGTGGTCTGCGGGGCGGCCGTCGCCTGGTTCGTCGGGTCTCGTGTGCTGCGGGCCCGCCGTGCCGGCCACGACCCCGAGGCGGCCACCAGCGACGCCTCGGAGCACTGGGAGCACGGCGTACCCGACCCGGGCGGTCGCGGCACGCTCTACCGTGGCGGCTCGTGGGCCTCCGAGGAACGCTAGGCCGGCGAATGGGCGGACTCGGCGGGCGAGGGCGGCAGGCGGTGGGGGAGCGTCGGACCGGTCGCTGGTCGGAGCGGTCGCGGCTGCCGGTCGGCGTCGCCGCCGGGACCGCGACCGCCGTCGTCGAACTGGTCTTCCTGGCCGTCGCGGCCGTGGCGCTCGCCGTGTCCGCGCCCGCGCCCGCGGCGGGCCGCCGGGTCGCCGACCTGACGAGTCGGTACGCCGCACTGCTGCTGCTCGTGGAACGCCGTCGGCTGACCCGGCTGCTCGCCGCCGGTGAGCTGCCCGCGCCGGTCGGCGCGGTGACCCGGCGGCAGGTCGGCTACCTGGCCGCCCGGCTGCTGCCGGGCGCGCTCGGCCTCCTGGCATACGCGGTGCTGGGCGTCGGCGTGGTACTGGCCGGGATCGTGCTGCTCGCGACCGTACGCGGCGAGCTGAGCCTCGTCGACGCGCTGGTCCAGGTCGTCGTCGGCGCCGTACTGCTGCTGCTCAACGTCCAGGCCATCGCCAGCGTCGCCGCGTTGGACGTTCGGCTCGCTCGGCGGCTGCTCGGCCCGGGGAGCCGCGCGGAGCTGACGCAGCGGGTCCGCGAGCTGACCACCAGCCGGGCCGGGGTCATCGCCGCCGTCGACGCCGAACGGCAGCGCATCGAGCGCGACCTGCACGACGGGCTCCAGCAGCGGCTGGTCGCGCTCGGCATGTTGCTCGGCCGGGCCCGACGTGCCCGGGACAGCGACCGCACCCGGGCCCTGCTCGCCCAGGCACACGAGGACGTGCAGCGGGCCGTCGAGGAGCTGCGTGAGGTGGCGTGGCGGGTCTACCCGTCGGCGCTGGACGGCAGCGACCTGGGCGAGGTGCTCGCCATGGTCGCCCGCCGCTCCGAGGTGCCGGTGCGGATCCGCTGCGATCTGCCGGTCCGCCCCGACCGGCAGATCGAGACGGTGCTGTACTTCGTGGCCTGCGAGGCGCTCACCAACGCGGCGAAACACGCCGCCGCTAGCCTGGTCACCGTCGAGATCGGGGTACGGGAGGGGTGGGTCCGGATGCGCGTGCACGACGACGGCGTGGGCGGTGCGGACCCGGCCGGGCGCGGACTGTCCGGCCTGACCCGACGGGTCGCCGCGCTGGACGGCCGGCTGCGGGTGGCCAGCCCGGTGGGCGGCCCGACCACCGTGCTCGCGGAGCTTCCGTGCGGCTAGTCCTCGCCGAAGACTCGACGCTGCTCCGGGAGGGCCTGGCGCGGCTGCTGGCCGAGGAGGACCACGAGGTGGTCGCGGCGGTCGGCACCGCCGACGAACTGGTCGAGGCGGTCGGACGGTGCCGTCCCGACGTCGTCGTCACCGACGTCCGGATGCCGCCGACGCACACCGACGACGGGCTACGCGCCGCCCTGGAGATCCGCCGGCGCTGGCCCACCACGGCCGTCCTGGTGCTCTCCCAGTACGTGGAGCGGCGGTACGCCGGCCGACTGCTCGCGGACCGTCCCGAGGGGGTCGGATACCTGCTCAAGGACCGCGTCGCCCAGGTCGACGACTTCCTCGACGCACTGGACCGCGTCGCCGCCGGGGGTACCGCGCTCGACCCGGAGGTGGTCCGCCAGGTGGTGGCCGGTTCCGACCGGCCGGACCCGTTCGGTCGGTTGACCCCGCGCGAACGGGACGTGCTGCACGAGATGGCCCAGGGGCACACGAACGCCGCGATAGCCCAACGGCTGCACGTGTCGCAGAGCGCGGTGGAGAAGCACGTCAACGCCATCTTCGACAAGCTGGACCTCGCCCACACGGCCGGCTACAGCCGCCGGATCCTCGCCGTGCTGCGCTACCTGGGCACCTGACACGCCTCGCACGGCGCGCGTCACCCTGATCGACTCGCGGTCGGTGATATCGGGGTGTCCGGGTGCCGAGGATGGCCCGGTTTCGGTGATCTGGATTCGATCACCGCCGATCACCCGGCGTTGGGGTAGGCCGTGTGTGGCCTCCCGGCGGCTTTCTTGGCAGCAAGCCCACCGGGTGGCGGTCGCGGTCGTGGCCGCGATACCTGTGAGGCATATATATATCTGTGAGGTATCGCCGGTCGTGTCGAGGCCGGCCGGGTGTCGCCTTCTGAGGTGATCGACTCGCCGTCAACGGTGTCGGGGGGTCCCGGGGGTGGGGATGGCCCGATGTCAGGGATACCGAGTCGATCACCACCGCTAGGGCCGGTGTGACGCTGGACGGTCGGGCGAACTGACCCGCAAGTGGCCGTGTGTCCGGTTCATGCCGCGTTGACCTGTGACCCGGTGCACCCGTGCGCCGGAATGGGGGCCGGCCGGGGGTGGTTACATACCCTGACGATCGCAGCACCACGGCCCGCCGCCCCGACCCCCGGGTTGGAATGCCAGGCCATAGCCGATCGTTACAGATCCCCTGAACGACCGCACCAGCACCGCACGACACGGTGCCAGTGGATGGGCCACCCCCGGAATGACCGCGGCCCGGCGGTCGTTACACATCCCCGAACGACCGCACCAGCACCGCACCACAGGGTGCCAGCGGACGGGCCACCCCCGGAATGACCCCGGCCCGGCGGTCGTTACACACAGACCCGGCGCCACGAGCCCCCCGCCCGTGAGCCGCCGAACTGACTTTTTCCCCGTGTTGGAGAAGCGCCGGACGAGGTGCTTGCACCCCTATGCCGTT